>JAZUHV010000204.1:0-5305 GCA_045641925.1 Butyrivibrio sp. | reverse complement strand
TTTGAGTATGAGACCCGCATGCTACTTGAAATGAAGCATGCAAAGATGGAATTTATAGAGGTTCCAATCCGTACAATTTATATTGAAGATAATTCGGAAACACACTTCAATCCGTTTAAGGACACCATTAAAATATCACTGGTGATTGTGCGTTATACTATGAAACGATTGCTGCGTTTTTTGAAGTTTTCGCTTGGCTCCATATTGTCCTTTTTAATCGACATCGGAATTTTCTATCTGGTGGAGTACCTTTTTAGGGGAAATGGGGGCGGCACGGTAGTATGGGCACCTTTGTTTGCGGCGAATACTTTTTTTGGAAGCTTTCTGGCCAATGCACTGGGCGATCAGAGCCATTTTATTTCCACAATCGCTTCCCGTGTGACTTCTTCGGTATTTAATTACATATTTAACCGTAATTTAGTATTTAAAAATTCTTCCAGACATTCTATTTGGAAATATTATGTTTTGGCATTATGCCAAATGATTTTGTCCGGACTGCTCGTTACATTGCTTGCATATGCATTCAAAACGGCAGCTCCATGGCAGTCAACTCTGGTAAAAATGGCTGTAGACAGCTTCCTGTTTATAACCAGCTATCAGGTTCAGAAAAGATGGGTATTTGCCCCGAAAAAAGAAAAATAACAGAGGTTTTATCATGAAAAAAGAGAGCGTTAAGTCAAAAATTGGACGCATAGCCGTGCAGATCGCTGCGATTGTATTTGGATTCGTAGCAGTAGTTGCAATTGGTTTGATTACAACGATGTGGATTTTCTGTCATGGTCCGTCCACTGCTGCGCGTAATTTGTTCGTCAGTACGATGTTAGAGACCGGTGCATTGAAATTTGTTCCGGGTATGTTCTTTAGCAAGGAGGAAATTAAGCAGATTACGGGTCACAATAACATGGTTCATTCTGATGCGGAAGTGGATACCGGATTAATTGAAATTCCTTCCAAATCCGAAGGCGATGATCCACAGGGCTCCACCTCTGCGTATCCATATGAGGATGAATTGACATTTGATGAGAACGGCATTGCCATCGTGGAAATGAGCGGTCGTTCTTATTATGCAAAGATGATGATTGTTAAGGACCCTGCAAAGGTTCAGCTGGCTACCATTTATCCGTGGTCCGATTTTAACAAGAGCAAATATGGCGATACACTGGATGTACTGGTATCCAATGCTGGTGCAATTGCAGGAATCAATGGCGGTGAGTACTGCTCCGATGGAAACTGGGGTGGAAGACCAAAGGGACTTGTTGTATGCGGTGGCCAGATTCAGTACAACGAGCCTCAGTTTGGTGATGTCATGGTTGGATTTAATCAGGACAATATCCTTGTGATTCGTGATATCGGTGGAATGAGCTCTGAACAGGTTTCAGCAATGGTTGCGGAGCAGAAAATTCGTGATTGCGTAAGCTTTAAGGACGTTGATGATGGAGATTCCAATCATTTTACTAAATTGATTATTAACGGGGACCCAATCAAGATGAATGGTAGTGGTTCCGGAGCTAACCCTCGTACCGCAATCGGACAGCGTGCCGATGGCGCAGTTCTGATGCTGGTTACCGATGGCCGTGGCGCTGCCGGACACATTGGAGCTACTGCAGCGGACCTGGTTTCAGTTATGCAGGAATATGGTGCTGTCAATGCAGCTAACCTAGATGGAGGAAGTTCTTCTGCCATGGTATACAAGGGCAATTATGAAATGACTTCCGTAACAATGTACTTTGCAACCTCTTCCTGGAGATTGCCAACCGGATTTGTTGTGAAGTAGGAGGGTGCTATGTCAGAAGAAGTTAAAGAAGTAAAGGTTGTTCGTAAAAAGAAAAATTATAAATTCCGCAGATTTTGGAAGATTTATGCAATCGTGATTGCCGTGCTGATTGTTGGTGTTGTAATTATTAATATCAATGCCTGGGACACGATGGTTACTTATGAAGCCGCTCAGCCAGAGCATGTTTTGGATGAGGCGTTAAAGGATATTGCTGCTGGTAAGGTTGATGTTCAAATCGAGGGCAATCCTTTCGAGGATACGACAGAAATCGCAAAAGCAAAGTTTTTAGAGAGTGTTAGCGGCAAGGAATTATCCTACATGCTGGATTCCAAAAGTTATGATGTAGAAAATCCAATTTACGATGTTCTGGTAAATGATCAGACCGTATGTAAGGTTACGCTGTCTGCAAAGAATAAGCGCCCGCTGATGGCTATATTATCCATCTATGATTGGGAAGTTTCTAATTTGGAGCCTGTGATTTCACTGGATGCACAGCAGTCAGTTAAGGTCACTGTTCCGGAGAATTTCATGGTTACGGTAAATGACATCACATTAGGAGCGGACTATGCTTCCGGTGAGGCGAAAGCAGTAGCGGCCTTTGACAAAATTGAGGAATATGTTGCACAGTATGTGGCAGTTCCAAAGTATGTGACTTACGAGGTGAAGGGTCTGTATAATGCTCCTACGGTACAGGTATTTGATGCTGCAGGCATGGCTGTGGATTTGGGAGAAAACCCTGATTTGTCCAATCTTTCTGTAGAATATAAGACGACTGAGGTTCCAGCTGAAATTTATACGATGGCCTTAAACAATGCAAAGACCTTCTCGAACTATTTCTCCTGTGATATTCCGGATTGCTATTCCAGCATTAATGGTATTCGATACATGTTCCCTGCGGACTCCAGTTATCTGGTAGATGCGGAACGCTATCGTAACGAAGATATGTGGATGTATAGTAAGCATTTTGAACCATGGTTTGAGAATGAAATTGTTCAGAACTATATTGTATATAGTGAAAATCTGTTTTCTGTTGAGGTTGGATTCTCTAAAAATATGATGTTAATTTATCCAAATGGTGTGGCAATGAATGAGCAGCGCACCGATAACGTTTATCAAATTTTCCAGTACGGAAAAGTGGACGGAAACTGGGTAATTCTGGATATGAGAAGTATTATTAAATAATTAAAACACGAATTAATATTAGGGGAATGGCATTATGGGATATGAATTGGCTTTGCAAATAGAGGAAGAAGTTAAAAAAGCGGTTCGCGGTAAGGACGAAGTTATTAAAAAGGTTCTGATGGCAGTTCTTGCAAATGGACATGTCCTGATGGAGGATATTCCGGGCGTTGGAAAGACCACACTCGCACTGGCTTTTTCCAAAGCCATGGCATTGGAACAAAATCGTATGCAGTTTACTACGGATGTATTGCCTTCAGATGTGGTTGGTTTCTCTATGTTTAATTCCAAAACGCAGGAATTTGAATATAAGGCAGGCGCAATTATGTGTAACCTCTTTTTGGCGGATGAGATTAACCGTACCTCGTCCAAGACACAGTCTGCTTTATTAGAGGCTATGGAAGAAGGGCAGGTTACTGTAGATGGCATCTCTCATGTAATTCCTAAGCCGTTTACCGTGATTGCTACACAAAATCCGGTTGGATCTGCGGGTACACAGCTTTTGCCGGAATCTCAGCTGGATCGATTTATGGTAAAGCTTTCTATGGGCTATCCTGATGTGAGCACAGAGGCTGAGATTATGTCCAGCCATCAGAAAGAGAATCCTTTGAATCTGGTTTCGCAGGTCGTTACGGCAGAGCAGTTACTGGCTATGCAGCAAGAGGTATCTGACGTTTATGTGAATGCTGCAATCTATCAATTCATTGCTGCACTTGCTGCAGTGACCAGAAATCATCCGATGATTGAATTGGGCATCAGTCCGAGAGGTACGCTTGCAGTGGCTTGTATGGCACGTGCGCATGCTTATTTATCGGGACGTGATTATACGACTCCTGATGATGTTTTAGCCGTGTGGACGGATGTGACCAATCATAGAATCTTAAGAAGTCCGAAGGCAAAGGCAACGCATGTGAGCCTTGAACAGATTCAGCGGTCCATTCTACAGGCTGTGCCAGTACCTAGAAGGAAAGCTTAATTCTTAGGAGAGAAGCTTATGGTACTGGGACATTTCATCATTTACCTGCTGCTCTTGGCAGGTGTGGTTACCTTTAATATCATAAATACGAGTTATGTCCCATTTTTGGTTGACATTGTTTTTCTGGCCTTGTCCGTTATTCTCATGACGACGGGGCTTATTCTGCGTGCCCGCGTTACACTGAACGTTACGAACCCAGAGGAACGTCCAATCCGATCAGAGCCGTTCATCCTGCGAATACGAGTGATGAATCAATCCATTATTCCACTGACCAGCATATGCATTAAAGTTAAATTACGATATAACAATAAAGAAAAGACGATTAAAAAGAAGTTTTATACGGCTTGCCCAGCCAGGGATGAGTCATATCTGGATGTGACAATTCCGTGCCCGAACTGTGAGACGATTTCCTATGATATTAAAAAGGCATATGTGTATGATGCACTGCATTTATTTGCATTTCCAAAGCGGTTCTCCTGCAAGGATGAAATTATCATTGTTCCAAAGCTTCCGCCAGTGGAGGTTATGAACAAATTGGTGCGGGAACTGACGGATGGAGACTGCGACCTTTTTTCAACGAGCAAGCCTGGCGATGACCCAACTGAGATTTTTGGAATTCGTGAATATGTACCGGGCGATCGCATTCGAAATATTCACTGGAAATTAAGCTCCAAACATCGTGAATTGATGGTAAAGGAGTTCTCATTACCATTGCGGGACAAGGATTGCGTGGTGGTTGCACCATTTGATATTGCAGATCCGAAGCACGCATTGGCAGATGAAATGTATGACTTGCTGTATGGTTTGTTATACGCAATGACGATGCGTGGATTTGGATTTACGGCATGTTATATGCATAAGGAATATGTTTCTAGGAGAATTGAAACCCAGCGGGATATTGAGGACTTTTTAGTGGAATTATATCAGGCAGAGAAATTTCCTAAAGCAAAAGAATCTGTGGCGGATCTTTACTTTGCAACACATTCTCATGAACCGAATCGTGCTTTTTATATCACGAATGTATTGAATTCTGATGCGAAAACGGACATGAGTCTGTTATCACAGTTTGGTCCTGTATATTATCTGATTCCAAAGGAATTGGATGATCCAAGACTTCCGGTGCAATTTATCGAATAAGGATTTATAGAACGTATGAAGCAGATGTACAAAGAGGAAAATCGAATACTGTATTTTCTGCGAAGCAGTGTGCTGACATTGCTTTTGTTCTTTGCGCTCTTTTTTGGCTTCGTCCAAACTTTTTACAGGTATTCCTTTGCTCTGGTGCCGGTAATCCTTTTGATTGTTTTCTGGGGACTTATGATGTGTGGCGCATTTATATTCCTGCCACGAAAGCGCTTTGTGTGGATTGGAATGGG
>JAZUHV010000203.1:0-30630 GCA_045641925.1 Butyrivibrio sp. | reverse complement strand
AACAATATAAATAGACGCCGGGCCCCCTTTTGGAGTGGGCCCGATTGTGACTGTATAGAAAGGAAGCCTCATGATTGGTAAAGTACATTCTTTGGAAACTTTTGGTCTGGTAGATGGACCGGGTGTGCGTTATGTAGCATTCTTAAGTGGTTGTTATTTGCGTTGTAAGTTTTGTCATAATCCGGATACCTGGGACTGTAAAATTGGTAAAGAGTATACGCCGAAGGAATTGGCCGACCATGCGATTCGTTATAAAAACTATTGGAGAAATAATGGTGGTGTGACCGTGAGCGGTGGCGAGCCATTGATTCAGATGGAGTTTGTTACAGAATTTTTTAAGCTATTAAAGGAAAAAGACGTACACACAACCCTGGATACTGCAGGTCAGCCATTTAATACGGATCCAGAATGGCTTGCAAAGTTCGATGCCCTGATGGAAGTGACGGATTTGGTGATGCTGGATTTGAAGGATTTTGATGCCGCAAAGCATAAGGAACTGACCGGATGGACCAATGAGAATATTCTGGAGATGGCGCGGTATTTGTCTGATCATGGAAAAGAGATGTGGATTCGTCATGTGCTGGTTCCCGGGGTAACGGACGATGAAGAGGATTTGAAGGCGATGCGCGCTTTTATTGATAGTTTGAAAACCGTGAGTCGCGTAGAAATTCTGCCATATCATACGATGGGAACCTTTAAGTGGGAAAAATTAGGGATACCTTATCCACTGGAAGGCGTACGTCCACCAAGCGAAGAAGCAGTTGCACGTGCAGAAGAAATTTTAATTTCAAAAGAGCTGCATGCTTAAAAAAAGAAAGAGGATGAGGGAATGAATGAGGAAGAATTAAAGGACGTTGAAGAGTCTTTAGTAGAAAAGAAGAAAATGTCAAAGAAGAAAAAGGCGCTGATAATTGTTGCGGCGGTGTTGGTTTTTATCCTGGTATCGAATACAATTGCTACAAAGATTATCTATGACAATATTTTTAAGAGATATGACAAGCCAATTTATGAAAGCCTGATTACAGATGAGTGGAAGGCTGCCAAGGAACTGGTGGTGGAGACAGAAATCCAGGGAAACAAAGGAAAAATTGCGGTTTCTATGATTTCTGCGACCTTTACGAATGAGGATGGAACCCCGATTCTTGGTGCAACTGAGAAGGGCCTGATTGTAATTGCACCGGGATTACATGCCGGGATGGATAATTATTTGGTCATGGCGGCGCACTTTGCGAAGCAAGGCTTTGACGTAATTTCCTTTGATCCAACAGGTACTCGTAAGAGTGGTGGCAAGTCCTGCATCGGGTATACGCAGGAGGTCTATGATTTGGATGCTGTGCTGGATTATGCAGAAGAGTTAAAGGACTATGAATTGGTATATGTTATTGGCCATAGCCGTGGTGCAACAGCTGCATGTGCTTTGTTAGATCAGAGCAATGCCGAACTGAGTGACCATGAAATCAGCGGCATTGTGTCCGTCTCTGGATTTAATTCTGCAATGGATGCGGTAATAGGTTTGTCTTCCAGTTACATCGGACCAGTAGCAAACATCAATTATCCAACATTGTATGCTTACCAGATGACCTTATTTGATAACAATGCATTAAAACTTGAGGTAGACCAGGTATTAAATACTGTAGACACTCCGGTGCTGATTATGCAGGGCGCAAAGGATGATACCGCAAAGGTGGACAAGTATTCGGTTTATCATAAGGCACAGGATATAAAGACTGGAGGAAAGACTCCTTGGCTTGATCATGAGCATGGTCACACGGATATTCTGTATGATGAGAACGGTGTATGGAACGAGGATACATTATCCATTATTGATGCATGGATGAACTTATACTAGAAAATAATTAAAAAATGATGTCCAAAAAGATAGTATTTAATATTTCAAAAAATTGGACATGAAAGTTCTCTAAATAAATTATGAAACATTTATGAATTCGCCGGAAAGCATTGACTTTTCGGCGGATTTTTTTTATCTTCAAACTACACCTTGATTCGCGAAAGCACAGGGTGAGGATATCCTTGAACATTTCTGTTCAAATTTCAAACAACAAAATTATATGGTTTTATGCAAGGAAGTATAAGCAATGATGCAATGGCTGAGTTCTGCGTTGTCGGCGTTATTGGCAGCAGGCACGATTCGATTGCTTTCTTCTTTGGATGAGGAATTGCCTGCACCAAAGCCTTGGATTTTAGGTTTAATTGCGATGGCTACGGGACCTGTATGCTGGGGCATTTTACAGGTTCGTGAAGATGCGCTTACGGGATATGTTGTGGTTTTTTGTGCATATTTGGCGTTGACTGCCTATACGGATGCGCGGATTCATAAAGTGTATACGTTGGTGAACATTGCGATGCTTTTAGGTTCGTTGGCTGTATTTGTGGTGCATTGTGTGCAGGCCGGACAGGTAGACTTTATCACGCTCGGATTGGCAGCAGTTTTATTTGCACTGGGATGGTTCCATGTATACGGAAGAGGAGACGGATATGTGTTGGCAGCAATCACGCTATTTGTCGAGAGTATCTACACGGATGTTCTTGTTATGGTATTGGGAATTGTTCTGATTGGGTGCATCTGTTTTATCGGTTTTAGCGTGGTGGATTACTTTATCAAACGTAAAAAACAGGGGAAGCCTCAGGTGAAATTTTGGAAGCAGAAGCGACCATTATTGCCTGGCATAGTAGCTGGCTTTGCGGTGTGTGTACTCTTCATTCCGTAACAAAGGAGAATAGCATGAAAGAAAATATAGGAGATTATTATCAGTCTCTGAAGGAGGAGGACCAACGGCTGGTCTCGGATTTTGTTTCAGAACTGGTGGATCATTTTATCAGACACAATAATAAGGATTTTGTATGGGAGAATCGTTCGGAATTTGACGAAGTGTCCTCTGCGCAAAAGGTGGAGTCTGCAAAAGAACGATTGTTGGAAAAAGTGGACCAACAACTGGACCAACGGAATGTCCCAGCGTATTTGCGCGGGCCGATTAAGGAGCAGTTTGTGAAATTCCGTTACGGGTATTATGTAATTGATTCTCTACTATCGGATGAGGATATTTCGGATATCAAAATCTACGATTATAACGATATTCGGATTAAAAGGCTGGGGGTACGCTACCGCACACAGCTTCGATTTATGGACCGAAGAGATTATACGAATTTTGTATCTCTGGTAATGACACGAAACGGAGTGGGGCAGTCTGATAATAATGCGATTGTAAAGTTTACAGATACGCAGAGCAATCCGATGTTTCGACTTCGGTTTGACATTATGACCACCTATGTGACTTCGACAAAGGTTCCGTATGTTCATATTCGTCTGATTCCCAAGCGAAAGAGAAATTTGGAAGAATTGGAACAGCATCATATGTTTCCGGCGGGGACCAGAGAGTACATTACCAATCGTTTGGCGGCGGGGGATGGACTTTTGGTAACCGGGAAGAATGGATCTGGAAAGACAACACTCGTGAATGCGTTAATGGATGTCATTAATGAAAACAAGTCAGTGATGGTAATAGAAGATAATCAGGAGTTATTTTCAGAAACCAGAGGAGAAATCTATTTTACACATTCCATTGAATCGCGAAGCGAAGGGAAAATTACATATGGAATGACGGACCTTGCAGAGGAAGGTCTTCTGGCAGATATTGATGTGATGATTGTCGGAGAAGTAAAAAATGACTCTGCTAAGGGCCTTATGAAGGCAGCATATGTGGGCGTTCAACCAATCACCACTTCGCATGGCCAAAGCGCCAGAGATGGCTACTATAAGCTTGCAGATTATGTGAAGCAGGCTACAACATATGAATTTTCCGATTGTTTGCGGTTTTTACTGGGATTCAGTCTGCTGATTTTTATGAAGGGATACAAGGTTCATGAAATTGTGCAGACAACTGGCTGGAACAGAGACAGAAACGAGCCGGAATTTCGGACCATTTATGATCAGGAGAGGGGAGGTTGGCTGTGTGACGTGGATACATTGGAAATGGATTATGAAAGCAGCTTTGTTCATTAGCTTATGGGCTATGTTTTTCTTTGCCTGGAGATGGGCTCGTCATTTGGGCCGGGAAAGCAAGAGGGAACAAATTAAGACAAAAATCACGCAGCCTTATTTTCGGCGACTACGAAAAGAAGAGGAACAATGGACATTGTTTGGAGAAGAGGAAAAGCATTCCCTTTTCTACCGGCTGGATCGCTTGGTGGATTACAGCGATGTTCAAAGCCTGATTCCATTTGCCTGTGCAGAAGCAGTATTGGGACTGATGTCGGTGCTTGCTTTGGGCGGACTTTGTGCGGGGATCGCACTCGGCATAGGTTGGCATATTGGATTATTTATTGGTGTGGTGTGCGCTTTGTTATGTATTTTGACGCTTTGCATTATGGCAGATGTTCGCTACGACCGTATTGAGGATGGATTATTTGCTTTTGTGAATGTTGTCAGTACGGAATCCAAAAGCTCGGATGACTTGGTTACAATTCTGGGAGAATCCGTTAAATTGCTTTGTAAACCATTGCAAAAGGTGGTTGAGAATTTCTGCACAGAAGCGCGTGCGACTGGTCGAATTGCTCAGAGTCTTCACCATATGGTTTTGTCTGTAGAGAATGAAGAGTTCTGTAAAATCGTGAGAAACCTTGCCATGTGTTATCGAACGGACGCTGATTATGCCAAGGTGATTCGAGAGTGCCGCATTGGGCTGAAGGAGCACATTAACGCGCGCGAGGAGCAGAAGGTTTTATTAGGAAACTCTGGACTGGAATTGCTGGAGCTGGTCGGTCTTGGAACATTGACGCTTGTTCTGATTGGAAACATTATCGGGGAGAGCAATGTCGTATTGTATCTGAATCAAACGATACCTGGACGAATTGTACTGATCTATATACTTGGCGTGATGACCTGGTGCATCGCTGATGCGATATTGACAAGGAGGCCAAAATGATTATTGCAATTTATATTTTAAGGTTCATCATCCCGCTATTGTTTTTTGGATGCTTATTGATTACCAATCAGGAGAGTGACCAAAGAGAAGCCCTTGGAGACTCGCGGCGTAGCCAATATATGTCTCAGGTTGGAATCTATTATCGATTGCGCAGAAAAATATCAGTCAGTGAATTTCGACAGCAGAAGCTGGTGGTTGGCTTAATTACTACAATTGCTTCGGTTTTGCTGGTCAGAAATTTGGACTACCAGTGGATTTTGCTGATTGGAATCGGAGCGTTTTTGATTGGATTTTTTGCTTTGGATTTTTATTTCTGGGCCGAAAATCAGGATGATCATCGTAGGATGCTGAAGGACATCCATTGTATTTATGATACATTGCGCGTCTACCTGGCTGTGGACGTGTTTATTACAGACTCGTTGGAGGAATGCTACCGACGGGTGGCCAACAAACGATTGAAGACTGCCATCTATGAACTGAAGGAGGGACTGAAGTCCCAGTCTGAGCAGCTCCAGGAGATAGAGAGCTTTCGACTGAAGTTCGATAATCCCCACATTAACCAGTTAGCGAATCTGCTGAGCCAGTATTATCGCAGTGGAAACGTTGAGGCGATGATTGAGGATTTATCCGAGCAGATGGTAGCCATTGACCACGCCATTAATCTTCGTAACAAGGAACGTATGGAGATGAAAGGACTAATTAAAGAAGTGCTGGTGCTTATGGGGATGCTTGGCGGAATTGCCATTGCATTGCTTGGAAGCATTAGCAAAATGATGGAATCAGTTTTATAGAAAGAGAGGGACAAATATGAATTATTTATTAGCAAAAGACGAGGGAGTATCTGCACTTGTGGTGGCAGCAGTATTGGTTGTAATTGCTGTGGTTTTAGCACTGGTATTTAAGGACAAGATTTCCGATTTACTGGATTCCATTTTCACTGGAGTCGATGAGAAGGTCAATGCAGAACTGGGTAACTAAGAAGGATACAGCGGATGCCAATGTAATTGCGGCAGCAATCTGCAACATCATCGCAATTCTTGTTTTTTATTTTATGGTTACGGCGATGATGGATTACTCACAAACATTGTCAAGAAAAAGTGAGGTGTTTAGCATATGCGACAAGCATTTGGAGCAGATGATGTCGACAGGATACTTAACGGAGGACAGTAAAACACTCCTGGAGGATGCTTTGGTAAAGCTTGGAGCAAAGGATGTTTGCTTTGATGGAACAACGCTTCTTCTTGGGGATTATGGAGACCGTATTCAACTGAAGGTATCCTTCACTTTAGGGGTGAAGGAACATGCTATAACCAACATTCTTACCAGCATAGTGGGGGACGAACGCGTTGGCATTACCTATACCAGAGAGGCGGTGTCATATCATTAAGATTCAAAAGGATGCGGGCGATGTGGGTGTTTCATCCATGCTTCTGACGGTTGCATTGTTATTGATGGGCTATATGATTTCTGTCTATATGCTGCAACGGGAGGAAATTCGAGTAGTTCGAAATGTGATTCAACAGGGATTGGCATTGACGAGTCTATCTGCCGGAGTAGCGGATAAGGAGCATCTTGCAGATATTGGCTTTGAACACATACATTTTGATGAAGATCGTGGAGAGTTTGTACTTCAGAATTTCGACGACCATATTTATGAGGGAAAATTGCTTCCACAGGAAAGCTATAACACATATCGTGCGCTACTAGGCGTAAATGTGGAGAATTGTATAAAAGGATTTAAGGATGGTAGTGGAACCTCCAGATTTTCGAATTTACAAATTGAGAAGTTTTTGATTTATAACGTTGTAGGAGACGAGGTTCTTGTTTATGAAGGTATAGGAGACAATGTTGCACTTGTGGAAACAGGAAATTTACAAATGGGAGAGATTCGTACTCCTGATGGAGAGCAAGTAACAGTTACCTCCATTTACGGAGAGGTGTCCTTCAGTTATCGGGACTTATTTGGAAAGCAGCATAAAAACTTGTATATGAGGCAATTTAGTGCAGTGAGGTTTTTAGCAGGAGGAGAAAAATAGCCATGGAAAAGAAAAAGAAGAAAAATAAGGCCGGGATTGGGTTACTGGTCAGCCTTTTGCTGGCTGCACTGGTATTTGTTTTATTGATTATATTGTCTAATGAACTTACCAAGAAGGAAGACAAGATTTCGGTAGTAATAGCAATTCATGACATTCCAGCGAATACCCTGATTAACGAAAATGCAGCAGGACAGTATTTCACCACGAAGATGGTTGCAAAGGATCTTGCACATAGTGGGATATTTCATTCTATAAAGGAAATCTTTTTAGATCAGGAAATTTATGTTACGGAAACCTTACGAGAATATGAGCTGGTTTCAAAGGATGCAATTCTTCAAGGCAGTCCGCTTGTAGGTGTTATAGAAGATCCGGTGGCAATGGGCATTAAGGTTGATAACTTTCAGAATGCTGCTGGCGGAACTTTGCGAAGAGGGGATCTGGTGGACTTATGCACTACGGATTCCCTCGGAAATGAAAAGAGCTTACGCGTGTATGTTTTGCAGGCATTTGATCAGAGCGGTAAACAGATTCTGAATAATGATTCTGTATCCGTTGCGGTTGCATTTAACCTGCTAATTGAGCGAAAGCAATACATGTCAGTTGCAGAGATTGTTTCGACGAGGAAACATTTTGATTTAATCAAAGTTAAAAATGTTTATTAATAGGAGTAGTGTATGAGGAACGAATGGAAGAAGACTTTGGGGTGGTTAAATGACCACAAACTGGTATATGTATTAGTTGGAATATTGGTTTTATTGGCGCTTTATTGTGCTTTTTTTCGCCCCATATTAAATCAGGTATTGGGAATTGACGAGGAAACTATGGATAGTGGTATTACTGTAAGCGAGCGCGTCACTGGAACCTTTCACGTGACGCCGGAGGAAGCAGAATCGATGGAATGCTATCTGGAATATTACCGCCCGGATTCCATAATTGGTGGTGAGTATACGACTGGAGAGTGGCAGAGCCGAGTGGTATACAGAGATAATGGAACCACTTTTTATGAGGAGGATAATGATTGGGGAGAAACGGAGGAAGAAGTGTCTTCAAAGGAAGCGGATGAAGTCAATACGGAGTCAAGCTTGTCGAATATTGCAGACAAAACGGAAACGACCTCCACAGCAGGTAGTATTGCTGCGACGACGGCAGCTGCAACCACAGCGCCTACATCAACTCCTTCTCAAACCACGGTACAGGAATCTACCTCGCCTACAATAGCATCATCCGCTGCTACTACAACATCGGAGCAAACAACTTCCTCGATGAAAAGGGACCCGTTTGAGGACGCAGGCTGGACGAAGACGAAGGAAGATTCCTTCTTTAAGTATTATAAAAATGACTCCTGGGAAATCTGTTGGTGTTATAAGGATTACGGCGGAGGGGACTTTGATGAGGTTATGATGAATGAATATCTTGGAACAGATACACAAGTAATTGTTCCAGGCAGTATTGCAGGAAAGAAAGTTACTTCTATGTGCGACACTTTTCTTGATAGTAAAATACATTTTTCTAATATAACAATCCCACCTTCTGTTCGTGAGATGTATGGAACCTTTGGACGTGCATATTATATAGGCAAAATCACATTTGAAAAGGGGTCCAAATTAGCATATGTGGATGACCGCGCGTTTGGTGGGACGCATTGTGGGGGAGACGACTGGGACGCTTTGACTACCATCGTGTGTGAGAGCACCATCGAGAAGGTGATTGTTGATGGATACTACGTTAACAAAAGCGATTTCATTTTTGAAAGGTTAAATTAGGATAGGAGATGATTTAATGAGGAGAACTCCAATAAAAAACAAAAAAATATTTCATAGAATTCTTCTATTCATTTCCGGTATTTTTTGCTTTTTATGTGGAAGTTTGATATCCGCTGATGCTGCAATCAAGGACCATCAGGGAGAGAACACATTATTCATCAGTAATGAGGTGGAAGCATTTCGATTTCCGTGGAGTGTATCCAGACCCTTTACGGAGGTTAATCTACCTGCAAATGGAGCCGTTGCGGATACACATTATATTCAGATCAGTGATTATAATTATGCGTGGGCAACTCAAAATTATTATGAAGTTCGAAATGCATCGATGGGCATTAGCAAAAAGAATGGAAAGTGGTATGGAAACAATTATGGATACCAATCCTGTACAACGGATAATTCCTGGTATGATGGAAATCCATTTATAAAGTCAAATTCTATTGTTGGAAGCTATGGCTCCAGATACTTAATGCTGGCAGCCTTAAAACTTCAGTCGGGAAGCGAGTATACCTTCCGACCTGTTTTGACGCAAGGAGAAGGGGAAGCGGTTTTCACGAAACTGTATATGGCAGTTCACGGATACGCCAGAAGCACGACAACTAGTAAGGGGACAACAGCCGGAGGAATGGTATCATTAAATGCAGTCTATCCGGAAGTGGATTGGAGTACGAGTTGGTTTAACTATAACGGCACCGATAGTGATGGTAAAGAAGTATATCATGAAAATAGTAAAAGCCTTTCCGGAGCAAAATGGATGGGTACAGATAATGGATACGTTACTATAATTTTTCGATCGGCGACTGGAGATACGTCTGTGGGTGTTGGACTTGAGGTACCGGTTGTGAATACAGTGGTAGATTCTGAGACGACATTGAGTGCTGCTGCCATTAAGAAAAAAGGGCTGGATTTAGGCACCTATACGTATCAGTACATCACGTATTCGCCATTCACCTATACATTTATTAACAACAATACAACAAAGAAGGCCAAACGAAGCGGATGTGAAAATTTTGTCGTACCAGATATGGCAATCTCGGAGCTAAAGACCGGATATCATGTTACCGGGTTAAAGATTACCTCTGGGGGTGTGGCCCTATCGGACAGTTCTCCGGTTAAAAAGAATATTGAATATCCGATATCCGAATCCTATCCGAAAAGTAAACTCAATCAATATTGCTCGAACGCAAAATTTTATGGAGTTTTATTCTCTGACTGTACAATAGAAACACAATATCAGGTGAATACATATACCATTAACTATGTGTTAAATGGTGGAACAAAGGGAAACATCAGTCCGACGGCAGCCACCTTTTCAGGTGCTTTTTTGGTTTCAGCACCGCAAAAGGATGGATATGATTTTGCCGGATGGATTGTTTCAGGAGATATGACAGCATCCACGGCACGTTATGGAGAAACCAAAATCCCTGGAGCGAAGGTATTGGCCGGAACGATTTGTAGAACTGATTCGAATGGACAAATCTGGTTTTCCGGACTGACCTCAAAAAATAAGGGGAGCGTAACGCTGACCGCGAAGTGGGTTGAAAAGAAAGGGGAGGCACCAGTCCTTCGGTATAAGCAAGAAGAAATTGCTTCCGCAGGCAGTGTGTATGGCTGGTTTAACGATCAAACCGTAACAGAACAGGCTAACAGTGATTGCTTTTGGGCTGAAGATTCTGACGGAGACATGGTGAAACTGAGCTTATATGCAGGGGATTATACATCCTTGAGCCTTCCTGTTGTATCTCTTTGTGAGGGTCTTCTTTGGGAAGAGATGACTACCGAAACCTCTCCGAGTGGTATCCTGATTCCTTCTGAGATTTCTGCCTATCGATTTGGCAAAATTGAATATGATTTTAGAAGCCCGGATACAGTAAACGACCAAGAGGGAGAGAAGATATACACCTTGGTTGCCTGGGATAGCAAGGGGCATGAAACGAGACGCAGGATATCAATTCGACTGGACTTGACACCTCCAAACCTGTTAGGAGGTGAAAAGACCGAACTACCAGGTGGAAGTAGCGGTCAGTCGTTATGTTCATCGTGGGAAATATTAAAGATTTCCGGTGATGCAATATTGCAATCAGCAAATGATGAATTATCCGGCATCGATAGACTGGAAATATATTTGGCATCGGATCAGGGCACCCCCGTGGAACGTATTACCGCGGAACCTTGGCAATATTCTGCACATAAGAGTGATTACGCAGGGGAAATGGGAATTGTAGTAAAGACCTGGGATAAAGCGGGTAATTCCTCCAGCAAGTTTCTATTTTTTCAGAATAAGCTAACTTGGTTTATGGTTCCATATTTACCATTTACAAATTGATATATTAAGGATTTCATTCGAAAGACTTCATTTTCATACGAATATTTGATACAAATATAGATAGATGTTAATGAGGAGCAAAGAATGAAAGCTGTTTTATTTGATTTAGATGGAACACTAATTGATTCCTTTGAGGGAATTTCAAAGTGTGCACAATTTGCATTAGACGCATATGGAATCCATGTGGAGGACCGAGAGAAACTTCGTGTTTTTGTTGGACCACCATTGGTAGACTCTTTTATGAAATATTACGGCTTCAATCATGAAGAAGCAGTTGCGGTTACGAATAAATATCGTGAGAGATATCATACTTTGGGTATACTTGAATGTGCGCTGTACCCAGGGGTTGAAAATTGTATTCGTGAGCTGAAACGAAGAGGATATATGATTGGAATGGCTTCTTCCAAGCCAGAGACTTCTTGCCGAACCATTTTGGAAAATATGCATTTGCTGGAATTGTTTGATGATGTGGTTGGGGCAACTTTGGATGGCAGAATTGACACCAAGGAGTCTGTAATTTTGGAGGTGAAGCGTCGCTGGAGCGACATTGCTGATAATGAGATGATTCTTATTGGAGATACCATTTTTGACGTGGAGGGTGCAGCGGCAACGAACATTCCTTGTTTGGTGGTTAGTTATGGCTTTGGAAATGTTGAAGAAATGATGAAGGGCGGAGCGGTTGCCTGCATTGATCAGATAGAAGAACTTCCAGACAAATTGGAGGAACTTTATGAAAAATAAATTTTTGGCAATATCTGTTCCATTAGTTATTCTTATAGTTGGAATTATTCTCCTGATTCGCTTTGCAATTGCAATTCCATTAAAGGGTGTCATCAATATAGGCAATATTACAGGTATGGCCTGCTCATTAGTTTTGATTTTGTATGCGGTTTTCTTCGCAAAGGTAAATCATTTTATTGCATGGGGCTGGCATTATATTCCTGGAAAAATCGGCTTTTCACTGGTGGGGGCTATTCTTGTCGGAATTGTGGCACTGGTGATTATTGAGACCTCGCTGATGGTACATGCAGTAGTTGCAAATAGCAATATTAAGGACAACGCGACGGTGGTTGTGCTCGGCGCGAAGGCGCATGCGGATCATCCAAGTGAACTTTTGCAGACCAGATTGGATGCAACTTACACCTATCTTATAGCGCATCCAAATGCTGTGGCGGTTCTGTCTGGCGGACAAGGAAAGGATGAGCCAATTACCGAAGCGCAGTGCATGTTTGAGTACTTAACAAAGCGTGGAATTCAGGAGAATCGTTTGTATTTGGAATCGGCTTCCATGGACACCAGGGAAAATATTGATTTTTCGATGGCGCTGATTCGTCAGGAAAAATTGAATGAGTCCATTGTAATTATTACAAACGAGTTTCACGAATATCGCGCTACGATGTTAGCGAAGAATCGGTCCATTGACTACTACGTCTATGCTGCAGACACGCCGGATTGGGCCCTGCCAACCTACTACGTTCGTGAGTTATATGGCATCCTGCACGAATGGCTGGAGGCATTACAATAACAAAACGAAGGAAAATCCGCCAAAACAACGTTTTTTTGCGGATTTTTTTAAATAAATTTTATGCAAAAAAAATATGAATAATGCATAAAATAAACACACGGGCGGATTCTCATACTTTTCGTGTATAAATATGCGAGAATGGTTAACAATGAAAACTAATTAGTGAATTTTAGTACTTTACACGATGAAAAAATCTCTCTATAATAATAAAGTCCAAAACGAATAAACACGAGGCAAAGGCGCTAATGTGGATTCTTTGCCTTTTTTTGTTTATTCGAAAAAAGAAAAAGGAGAGAAAGAATGAAAAAGAGATTTTATGGTGTTGTGGCAGTCGCACTTGCTGCAACCATGATTGTTGGTCTCGCTGGCTGTACCAAGGCTAACAAGAACGACAAGCCAGTAACCGGTGAACATACTTACCATGGTTACGCAACAGCACTCGCAACAAACTGGAACCCACATACCTGGGAAATGAATTCAGATGATGCCATGGTGCAGTACCTTGCTACTCCTTGGGTTGATATGAGTGTTATTAACACTGAGACTCAGGAATGGGCTTGGATTTTCGAGGGTGCTACCTCCATTACTGATGTTACCAAGGACCATCAGGATGACCTCGATAAGTACAAGTGTACTTTAGCAGAGGGAAAGACTTCTGCAGATGTTACAGAAGGTTATGTTTATGAAATTAAGTTGAACCCAGAGCTTCGTTGGGAAGATGGAACCAAGATCAATGCTGATTCCTACATCTATTCCATGGAGCGTATGTTAAGCCCAGAAATGAAGAACTATCGTGCTAACAACTACTACGGTGGTGATTATGCTGTAGCTGGTGGTTATGATTACTTCTATTCAGGAAGCGTTGCTAAGATTGATAACGGTGAGACCGAAGCAATCGGTGCTGTAGCTGATTTGACTAAGGGCGATGATGGCGCTTACGTTACCGCAGATGGTGGTAAGGTTCTTCTTGCAGTAGGTGCTTCAAGTGCTTGGTGTGGCGGAGACGCTCTTGCGGATTACGTTGGCGCTTATGCAGATGCTTACTTCAATATGGAGAACTGGGATGCATTAGCAGCTTTATGTGATGAAGATGGTTACGTAGTAGCTACTGATGACGCTATTGCATTACTTGCATCAGTAATTTCTACCGATGCTTGGAACGAGGATGAGTCCAATGTTCCTTGCTACATGGTATATGAAGTAACTTTCCCAGAGGCTTCTTATGATGTAGTTGGTTTCTACAAGGTTGATGATTACACTGTTCGTTACGTTGGACAGCAGGCAACTGAGTACAACATGATGTTAGGTCAGTTCGCTTCTCCATTCCTTGTATACGAGCCATTATACGAGAAGTTAAAGACCACCTCTGGTGATCTTGTAACTACAAGCTATGGTACTTCTAAGGAGACCTCTATGTCTTATGGTAAGTACAAGCTTGAATCCTTCCAGCCAGATAAGCAGATGACCCTCGTTCAGAACGAAGAGTGGTATGGTTGGGAAAAGACCAAGGATGGTTACTTAGTGTCCTTCACCGATTTCGAAATCGATGGCAAGAAGGTTCAGCAGTATCTTACCACCAAGATCGTAACTGACGTTATGACCGATGACGCTGCTAAGCAGGCATTCTTAAAGGGTGAGCTTGATAGCTGGACTCCATCTGCAAGCGACCTTGTAACCTATTCTTTATCTGATCAGATGTACAAGTCTCCTGAGACCTACACTGAGAGACTTTTCTTCAACACCAATCTGGATGCATTAAAGCAGATGGATGTTGCAGAAGGTAACAAGAACTCTGTAGTAATGAGCAATATTAAGTTCCGTAAGGCACTTTCTTTAGCTATTGATCGTGCTGAGTGGGTTGGTGTAACTCCTGGTTTCACTCCTGCTTACGCAATCATGAATGATTTGTATTACTATGATATTTACAATGATCCTACCTCTAAGTATCGTTCTACCGATGCTGCTAAGACTGCAATCTGTAACTTATACGGCGTTGAGTTCGGCGAGGGCAAGGCATACAAGACCTTGGATGAGGCTTATGCTTCTCTGTCTGGTTACAACTTGACCGAGGCTCAGGCTCTTATGACTGAAGCTTGCAAGGAACTTGTAGAAGCTGGTCTTTACAAGGAAAATGACGAAATCGTAATTCGTATTGGTTGGTCTGCAGGTCCTATCGATTCTACTGCATCTGCAGAAACCAAGTTAATCGAGGAGTACTTGAACAAGGCAGCTGATGGCACTGGTATTGGTAAGATCACCTTAGATCCTATCGGTAACCTTGAGAACCGTTATGAGGACGTACCTAATGGTAAGTTCGCTATCGGCTTCGGTGCTTGGGGTGGTGCTGCATTCTACCCATTTGGTATGTTCCAGGTATACTGCGATCCAGATTACGTAGCTATCCACGAGGCAGCTTGCTGGAACCCTTCTTCTGAGGAACTTACTTTAAATGTTAAGGGTCAGGATGTAACCATGACATGGCAGGCTTGGTCTCAGTCCATGGAAGGTACTGGTAAGTTCGCTAGCGAAGATTTCGAAACCAAGATCGGTATCTTAGCTGGTATGGAAGAGAATTACTTAAAGAACTACTACTGCGTTCCTCTTGCTAGTATGACTACTTGTGAGATGATTTCTTACAAGACCAGCTATTTTGTTGAAGATTACAACATTATGTATGGTTTCGGCGGACTTCGTCTTCTTAAGTACAACTACACCGATGAAGAGTGGAGCAAGTACGTTGCTGAGCAGGGTGGCGAATTAAGCTACGAGTAAGGAAAAGATAACATAGCAATTGGTTATGTTTGATTAGTACAGGCGTCGCGATGGAGAGTGTAAAATTGCATAATCCGTCGCGACATTTGTGCGTTATAATAGGTGGAGGCTATAAACTGTTCCTTGCTGACCGTCTATGCAATCATCATTGGATGGGCGATGAACAAGGGGTAGCTCATGGGATGATCTGCCGTATTAATTAAAGGGAGTGTAATTATGAATAAGACAATTTACGTCCTCAAGAGAATAGGTCTGATGTTGTTCAACTTACTCGCAATTACTACGATTTGTTTCGTATTGATTCGACTGTTGCCAAGATCCTTGCCACTTGAGAAAGAAAAGGCAGAATTAATCTTACAGAGGTGGACTGCATTGGGTTATTTTAAGCCAATGATTGTGCAGTATGGAATTTATTTGAAAAATATCTTCCTGCATTGGGACTTCGGTACAAGCTGGTACATTGCGTATAACACACCGGCTACAGAAGTATTGGGTACACGTTTGTTGCCAACGGTATTAATTAACGTTTATTCCCTGATTTTCTCATTGCCAATCGCTTTCGCACTGGGTATCTATGCAGCAAACAAGAAGAATAAGTGGCAGGATGGCGTAATCAGTACTGTGATTATTTTGTTCGTGTCCGTTCCAAGTTATGTATATGCTTTCCTGGTACAGTACCTGTTCTATTTCAAACTGAACTGGTTACCATTGCAGATGTATTCATTGAAGGATGCGGGTGGAAGTTACTTTACACTTAAGATGTTTTACAGTATGATGCCGGCAATTCTTTCTTTAAGCTTTGGTACGATCGCAGGACATACGCGTTTTATTCGTGCCGAGCTTACAGAGTCTCTGACCTCGGATTACATGCTTTTAGCAAGAACCAAGGGTCTTACCAGAGGACAGGCTACCTGGAGACATGCATTTAAGAATGCCATGGTTCCTGTATTGCCATCTATTATTTCAGAATTCATCGGTGTATTGGGCGGATCTATGATTATCGAGCAGATTTTCTCCGTACCTGGTGTCGGAAGACTTTATTTACAGGCAATTCAGCAGTTCGATTATGATATTTTCATGATGGACTCTATTTTCTATGCTGCAATCGGTTTGGCAGCAGGTATTGTATGTGACTTAAGCTACGGCTTTATTGATCCAAGAATTCGAATGGGGGAGAGATAATATGGACGAGAAGAATATGTATGAATCAATCCCTCAGGAGAAATTTGCATTCGTTAATGAGGGCGAACGAATTTCTGATAGAAAATTCGCGGATAAGCCAATTGGCTTCTTTAGAGATGCATTTAACAGATTCGCAAAGAGTAAGATTTCTGTTGTAGCAGCTATCATTATTATTCTTTTGATGCTGTTCTCCGTTATTACACCTCTTGTGATTACGACACATGATAATTCCTTCATGGTGAATACCTATGCAAAGATGGCTCCACGCTGGATGCTTTTGCACAAGATGGGTATTGATACGGGCTTTTCTAGTGAGGCAATGTCCGAAAAGCTTTTAATTAAGTATCTTGGTGTCGGTGTTGCAGCAGAGGGCTGGGACGGTAAGGTTATTAAGGTTGGCGAAAGCATGAGCAGCGAATATCAGCCAATCCTTAAGATTACCGGAACAAGAACCCGTATTGGCGCAGATAAGAAGGAAAGTATTACCTATGATACCAGATATGAAAATTATTATGGTGTAGGATTTATTTATAAGAGTATTCAGCAGACGGAATACGATAAGATCGTTGCCTGGGAAAAGGAAACAGGTAAGCATATCCTGTATCCATTGGTTGAGAACAATGAATACAATCAGGATCCTCAGGATGCAAACTTCTGGTATAAGTCTGTAAAGGGTCAGCCTGTTAGAACGGATGCTTCTACCGGAAACGTGAAGAAGCTCTCTTATAGTGAAGATTTGAAATTGGAAGATAATTACAAGAGAGATGCTGACGGCAACCTTGTATATTATGAATACACGGGCGGTGGTACCGTAGAAACGGCACAGTTCAAGGTGCGTGTATTGTATTATAACTACTTCCAGTATTTATATGGTTATGAGCCAGATTACTTAATGGGAACGGATAGCCAGGGCTACGACCTTGCAATTCGTCTTGCCAGTGGTCTGCGTCTCAGCTTGGGCCTTGCATTTGCTGTATTCTTTATTAACTTTGTCCTGGGTGCTATTTATGGAGCCGTAGCCGGCTACTATGGCGGCATTACGGACCTTGTTATGGAAAGAATTGCAGAAATTTTGTATGATGTACCATTCGTTGTAGTGGCAACCCTGTTCCAGATTCATTTGGCAGGAAAGGTTGGCCCTGTAATGTGTTTATTGTTTGCATTCGTGGCAACTGGCTGGATTGGAACCTCCGGACTGGTTCGTACACAGTTCTATCGATTTAAGAATCAGGAATACGTAATGGCAGCCAGAACTTTGGGTGCACGTGATGCACGAGTTATTTGGAAGCATATCTTCCCGAATACATTAGGAACCATCGTAACAGCCTGTGCATTATCGATTCCATCCGTAATTTATTCAGAGAGTATGTTAAGCTTCTTAGGAATTGCGAAGCTTGGCGGCGCAAGTGGAACCTCTTTAGGAACCTTGTTATCCGATGCATCTGCCATCTGGACCAAGTATCCACACCTGATGTTCTTCCCAGCATTAACACTTTCTCTGTTGATGATTTGCTTTAACTTATTCAGTAATGGATTAAGAGATGCATTCAACCCAGCACTGAGAGGAACGGAGGACTAAATCATGGCAAAAGATAATATTCTTGAAGTAAAAAACCTGAAGGTTTCCTTCCGTACACAATCAGGAAAGGTTCAGGCGGTTCGTGATATTTCATTCGACCTTGAGCGTGGTAAGACTTTAGCAATCGTAGGTGAGTCAGGTTCCGGTAAATCCGTAACCAGTAAGGCAATCCTTGGAATTCTTGCCGGAAACTCTATCATTGAGGGCGGTGAGATTTTATACGATGGTGTTGATATCTTAAAGTTAACGGAGGAGGAAATTCATCCGCTACGTGGCGATAAGATTTCCATGATTTTCCAGGATCCGCTGTCTTCCTTAAACCCAATCGTAAAGATTGGTAAGCAGATTACAGAGGCAACTCTGCTGAAGAATAAGACCAATCGTAAGCAGGCGAAGATTCAGTTTAATGCTACTCTGGAGCTTCTTCAGCAGGCAATGGAAGGAGCTGGAATAGATCCAGCCAAGGCAAAGGAACTTTGTGCTACCTTTAACGCTTTCTGTATTGAGGCAAATCACTTAGAAAATAGTTACAATAATGATGTGGCTTCCTGTGAAGGCATCGAGGCTAGATTGAAGGATTTCCTTTTCAAGGCGGAGAAAAAGCAGAAGCAGAATAATGCATCTATCGTGAAGGAAGTTAACACAAGAGTGAAGAAACTCAAGGACGAATTCTTCCTGCACAATTTTAGAAATAAATTGGATGATGCAGTGAAGAAGGTTGAGGACTCCTTTGGCCACTATCATCAGTCAAAGGACGAATTGGGTCTTCCTCAGGAGCAGATGGCAGTTCTTAATGAATTGCTGGATGTACTCAATGAAATGCTTGCGCAGACAAAACCAAACTTCTTTAGAATTGGTTATTATGCGTTAAAGCATCCAGGCGAGGACCTTCATGCAACACCGGTAGAGGAGCTGAATGAGAAGTGTCTTGGTTACCTGGACGAGAATTTTATGGGAGAATTCTTGAGCGCTGCAGAGAAGGCTCTCCAGTATTCAAACGGTGTATACCTTGCTAAGAAGGTAGAGGCATTGGATGCGTTAAAGAAGAGTGTTGCAAGCTTTGAAGGAACGCTTGTTAAGTCTGATGCTGAGAAGTGCGCAAAGGAATTAAATGCCATTGTTGAAGCAAGTATTGATCCGTTGCAGGTTCGCAAGGACAATAAGGCATATACCTTCCATTCCAGTCTGGATGATGCGGTTCATCGTTACTTCTATTACATGGATTTAAATCCAAAGGAAGAAAAGAGATTCGAAAAGCAGTCTGCAAAGAGAGAGGCATTAATTGCAAAGGGAAAGAACATTAGCTGGAAGGTTGTTCCTAAGAATGTTCAGGACCTTGATTTGTTACAGAAGAGGATTCTGTCTGTGCTTTCTTCTATGATTGCACATTATGAAAATAAGATTGCGAATAATGAGGCAGAGAATGACTTTGCCAAGTTAAGCGTTGAGTTAGTAGATTTCTTTAAGGACCGCGCATCCCGTGCGGTATATAAAGTTACCAAGGAGATGGCGAAGGAAAAGGCAATTCGTCTGATGGAAGAGGTAGGTATCGCTGAACCAAGAATGCGTTATTACCAGTACCCATTCGAGTTCTCCGGTGGTATGAGACAGCGTATTGTTATTGCGATTGCGCTGACAGCGGACCCTGAAATCCTGATTTGTGATGAGCCTACCACGGCATTGGATGTAACCATTCAGGCACAGATTCTGGAGCTCATTAACCGTTTGAAGAAGGAACGTAACTTATCCATCATCTTCATTACCCACGACCTGGGTGTCGTTGCGAACATGGCAGATGATATTGCCGTTATGTATGCAGGTAAGATTGTTGAGCAGGGATCTGCCAATGATATTTTCTATGATCCAAGACATCCGTACACTTGGGCACTTTTGTCCTCCATGCCGGATTTGGATACCAAGGAGAAGTTAGAGGCTATTCCGGGCACTCCTCCAAATATGATTTATCCTCCGGTGGGAGATGCATTTGCCGAGCGTAATAAATATGCGATGGCAATCGACTTTGAGGCTCAGCCTCCGATGTTCAAGATTTCCGAAACCCATGCAGCTGCTACCTGGTTATTGCACCCGGATGCACCAAAGGTTGAAACACCGAAGGCAATTGTGGAGCGTATTGCTCGTATGAGAGCGAAGAATAATGGAGGTGAAATCAATGGATAATCAGAATGATGAAGTATTGTTAAAAGTTGAGCACCTCTGTCAGTATTTCGGACGGACCAAGGCTGTCGATGATGTCAGCTTTGATGTAAAGAAGGGTGAAGTATTCGGTCTTGTAGGTGAGTCTGGTTGTGGAAAGACTACTACCGGACGTACCATTATGAAAATTTATGACGCATCTTCTGGTAGCGTTTATTTCAATGGCGAACGTATTGTAGCGGGAACCGCTTCTTATAAGAAGGCGATCAAGGAAGCAAAGAAGCAGTTAAAGACTGCAACCACTGCCGAAGAGAAAGAAAATCTGCGTGAAATCATTAAGGAAAATGCATTAGAATATTCCAAGGCAAAGAAGGACCATAAGAAGCGTCGCGTCATTAAAGAAATTCAGATGATTTTCCAGGACCCAATTGCTTCATTAAATCCTCGTATGACGGTTAAGGATATTATCGCGGAAGGCCTTGTAATCCAGGGTGTGAAGGATAAGAAGTACATTGAGGAGCAGGTATTTGAAGCTCTGGAGAAGGTTGGTCTGGTTAGAGACCATGCAGGCCGTTATCCACATGAGTTCTCCGGTGGCCAGAGACAGCGTATCGGCATCGCCAGATCCGTTATCATGCATCCTGAGATGATTATTGCAGATGAGCCGGTGTCCGCATTGGATGTATCCATTCAGGCACAGGTAATTAACCTGTTAAATGATTTGCGTAAGGAATATGGTATTACTATCATGTTCATTGCACATGATTTGTCCGTTGTAAAGTATTTCTCTGATCGTATCGGTGTTATGTACTTTGGTAAGATGGTTGAGCTTGCAACCTCCGATGAGCTGTTTGCCCACCCATTGCATCCATATCCCAGATCACTTCTTTCCGCGATTCCACTTCCGGATCCGGAATCAGAGAAGAAGCGCACCAGATTGGTGTACAATGCACTTGCAGAGCATGATTATTCTGTAAACAAGCCAAGCATGAGAGAAATCGCTCCGGGTCATTTCGTATATTGCAATGATGAGGAAGAGGCTAGATATAAGAAGGAGATTGAGCAGTAGTGAAGCAGAATTCGGGTATCGTAAGAATTATCATATCGTATGCGATCGCCTGCCTTGTGGCTGCGGGTATGATAGCATTGTATTTCTCCTTACGTGAGGAGTATGCAACCGCAGCGATGATTGATAAGGTGCGTATGTGGTGCGATGCCTTCACAATTCCGGCCGTGCTATATATTATGATTGGCGGACTGGTTTGGTCTGCGAGTCTGGGTAGCATGGACGGCTTGTCCTACGGCGTGACGCGATTGTTGCGTAGCCTTGTTCCGGGGGGACGCTCTAAAAAGGATGCATCCTATCGGGAGTACGTTGAGTTACGTAAAGAAAAGCGATTGGCATTTCATAAATATGCATTTTTATTCGTTGTGGGTGGAATCTGTGCAGTTACGGCAATTGTTTTGCTGATTGTATTTTTGCAGATGGAAGCTGCATAAATGAGGGCGTCGACTTTTATTTGTCGACGCTTTCTTGATATATTTTTATTGCATTGAGCAATTATTTATTGTAACATATTGAATAATTATTAGGTTGATATATCGTATTTGGTAAGAACCTCGCATAAAGGAGGAAAACGAATGAATAATCAGGAAATGATGCAGCTGAATCCGGATTTGGTCGATGAATTTAACAAGTTGGTTAGATTCTGTATGACTTCCGGTAATATTGACTCCAATTTATATGTTGAGTACGACGTAAAGCGTGGACTTCGTGATAGCAATGGTAAGGGTGTCCTGACCGGTCTGACCGAAATTTCCGATGTCGTTGGTTTTAAGAGTGTCGATGGTACACGTGTGCCATGCGAAGGTGGCTTGTATTTCCAGGGACAGGATGTTAAGTCCATCATTGAACATGCGTCCGACCGTCGTTTCTTGTTTGAAGAAGCTACTTACCTTTTATTATTCGGCGCACTTCCAACACGTGAACAGTTGGAAAAGTTCATTGGCATCTTAGGAAGCTTACGTGAACTCTCAGGACAATTCGTTCGAGACGTTATCATGAAGGCACCATCTGCCAATATCATGAATGCACTGCAAAAGAGTATTATTACACTGTATTCCTATGATGAAAATCCAGAGGATATCAGCGTAGGAAACGTATTGCATCAAAGCTTGCAGCTGATTGCGAAGATGCCGGTTATTTCCGTATTCGCATTCCAGTCTTATATGCACTTTAAGCGTGACGATGTTTTGATTATTCGTAATCCGGACCCTGATTGTTCTACCGCAGAGAATATTCTTCGTATGCTCCGCCCGGATGGTAAATATACCGAACTCGAGGCAAAGGTACTGGATGTGGCGCTCGTGCTTCACGCAGAGCATGGTGGTGGTAATAACTCTACCTTCACGACCCACGTTGTAACCTCCTCCGGTACGGATACCTATTCATCTACCGCAGCATCCATTGCATCCTTAAAGGGACCTAAGCATGGTGGTGCAAACTTAAAGGTTAAGAAGATGTTCGATGACATTAGGGCCAATGTTAAGAACTGGGAAGATGAAGACGAACTTTCTGCATATCTGCAAAAGATTCTGGACAAAGAAGTATTCGATGGCGCTGGCCTCATTTATGGTATGGGCCATGCTGTATATACCATTTCCGACCCAAGATGCGTGATTCTGAAGGAATATGCAAAGAAGTTATCCGAGGAGAAGGGAACCCAGAAGGAATTTGAATTGCTGGATCGCACCGAACGCATTGCGAAGGATTTGATTAAGAAGAATCGCAATACCTTAAAGCCTGTTTGTGCAAATGTCGACTTCTATTCCGGCTTCGTTTACACCATGCTCGGTATTCCAGATGAGTTATTCACCCCAATCTTTGCGATTGCACGTATCTCCGGATGGAGTGCACACAGACTCGAGGAGCTGGTTAATGCAGGTAAGATTATCCGTCCTGCTTATAAGTATGTAGGCCATCATGTGCCTTATGTGGATATTGATGAGCGCTGGAATGGAACCAAGTTCCCACCGAAAAAGGATGAGGACAACTACTAATAAGTGTTAGGATATCTTGACATTTGTACCTAAAATCACTAATATAATGTGGTGTCAAAGAGAATTTTGACACCACATTTTTAGTTTAAACGAGGTGTGGCTCAGTTGGTAGTTCCACAAGGTCCAGTGGACCTTGGCTTTGGAACGACCGAAGCGGCAGCGAAGACCGCTGCGTTCGGGACGAAGGCCGCGCAAAAAAGAAAAACGGGGTGTGGCTCAGTTGGTAGAGCGCTGCGTTCGGGACGCAGAGGCCGCGTGTTCGAATCACGTCACTCCGATTAAGCATTTATGCGGGTTTGTCAGATTTTGGCAAACCCGTTTTGCTGTCTATTTCTAAAACTTTTCTAAAACTTTTTGAAAAACTCCACGAATAATTATCTTTTTTATCCGCAATACTTAACGTTTGGAAGTAATTCCTCCATACTTTTTGCAATTAATTGTTTCTAAATCTGAGGAAAAAGATATAATCCGGACCAAAGGAGGCATCAATTCTTGCATTTTGACCGAAGAAATCTCGATTTCTAAATTAAGAGATTTTCAGCTAAAAGAGTATTCATTGCAGCAAAAGGATAATCTATTTAAAGTAACACCACCGAATTTTGACAAAGATATTGTATTGAAGAAGATTAAAGGAGAAGATCTGTTTAATCTTAGTTAATATAGTTAATTACATTTTATTGAAACCAAACTTGTCAGATTATATACGTGTGAGGCTGCTAATCGATAATGGTAATTTATTCAACAGGATTGTCTTGTTGTAAGTTGGGCGCGGCTATAATTCACCTCCGACCGATAATAACTTCCTATTGTCGATGGCGCATTAAACAATGCAGAGGCATTAAGGAAAAAAGCCTACTGCGAACAGAAACAGATGCAGCCTCTTTTGTGTGCGGTCGATGGTCTATAAATTTGATTATTTGTATGTTAAGAGTGGTAAAGGAAAGAAGAGTAATAAGATATAATTTAACTAAATACAATCGCAAACAGCGCAAGGAAAGTTAAAAATGGAACAAAATGTTCCAAAACGAGAATCTGATTGACGAAAATAAGGGCGTATGTTATTATAGTGTTGTATGTTGACATATTCATGGAGGTGAATAATGGGAGATTGTATTGTACGTTTGTCATCGTTGACATTAGAAAATATAAAAAACGTTAAGAATGGTACTATTTTTATGCCCATGGCCAATGAAAAAACACTTAGTGTTGGTGGAGCCGAGATCTTAGGAATCTATGGGCAGAATGGATCCGGAAAAACCGCTATTGTAGATACTTTATATTTCCTTCAGAAGATAATGATTGGTCAGATTATTGATCAGAGTATAATTGATTATATTGGCGTGGATGATGATACAGCTAATATGAATGTTGAATTTAAGATATTCGGCAAAGAAACTGTGTATGAGGTTGGATACAATATTAGCTTGAAGAAAACTGAGGGTGAAGTTGTAATCGAAAGAGAATTCTTGAACTGCGCAATTAATCGTGATGGAAGGCGAACTAACAAGAATATTTTTATGGATTATGTCCGCTCTGAGGCGGAGAGTATTTTTAAACCACAAACGAGACTTGATGAGTTAATTGGTAAGAATAAAGAGAGAAGAACAGATTTAATTGTGGCCAGAAAGATGGCTGAGAAGAGTAATTGTTCATTTGTTTTTGGTGAGAGCAGTAGGGAAATTTTTTGCCAAGAAGTTGAAGGCCCATTCGAAGATTATTCTATTGTAATCAGAGCATTGTTCGAATTTTCTTTAAAGGATTTATTTGTTATTAGTAGTGCTCATTCGGGAATGATAACAGCCAATTTCCTATTGCCAATGGCCTTCCGTATAGAGACTAATAAGATGGGGGCAAAAGGAGATTTTGCGATTCCGTTGACGGAGCCGGTTGTTTTAAATACAGCCCAAAAGGATATTTTGGATATAATTGCTAATCAGATAAATACAGTACTATATACAATCATTCCGGGAATGACGATTGATGTGAAAGATTATGGTAAACAGGCACTAGATTCTGGTGAAGAAGGTTGGAAGGTTGAGTTGATGTCTGTTCGTGAGGGAAAAAAACCTATTCCTATACGTATGGAGTCAGAGGGCATTATTAAGATCATTTCTATCTTGAATGTGCTTATTCAGGCATTTGGAAATCCATCAATCTGTCTTGTGATTGATGAATTGGATGCAGGTATCTTTGAATATATGCTTGGAGAGCTTCTGGATATCTTTGGAAAAAGTGCAAAAGGTCAGTTGATTTTCACTTCTCATAACTTGAGAGCTTTAGAGATGCTCGATAAGAGTAGTATTATGTTTTCAACTGTTAATCCAGAGAATCGCTATATCCATATGAAGAGCGTGAAAGGAAATAACAATCTTCGTAGTATGTACATTAGAAGTATTACTTTGGGTGGGCAGGATGAGAAGATTTATGAAGAAACAGATAGCTTAAAGATTGCACGAGCATTCCGAAAAGCAGGAAGGAGCCTTCATAATGAGTGAAAAGAAAGTTATTGCGGTAATTGTTGAAGGCCCAAGTGATGAAAATGCTATCGGCGGAATTTTAAAAGAGTATTTTTCTTCAGAAGAAGTGCAGTTTGCTGTAATTCATGGGGATATTACATCGAATGAATTTACTACAGTTGATAATGTCCTTAAAAAGATAACGGATATCATAGATGGTATAAAGATGAAGTATGGATATCGCTGGGAGGACTTTATCAAGGTGATTCATATTGCTGATACCGATGGTGCGTTTACAAAAGATTGTGTAATGGAAACAGATGCCGAGGGAATTCAATATTATGAAGATCATATGGAATGTGCCGATGTTGAGACGGCAGAACGTAGGAATAAACACAAGTCGGAAATATTATTTAAACTTTACTCAACTGGTAAAGTACATAATAATATAGGCTATCGTTTGTACTTTAATTCCTGTAATTTGGAACATGTATTATATGGCGAACTGAAGGATTTTTCTGATGATGAAAAAGAAAAAATGTCAGATGAGTTCGCTGAGAGATATGAAGGGAAGGTAGAAGATTTTATCGCGTTTATATCGGATGAAGCCATAGCTGTTCCTGGTGAATATAAAGCAACTTGGAGATTTATGGAAAAGGATAAGCATTCGTTGGAGAGACATTCTAATATGCATTTGATATTTACAAAGTGAATTTCGAGGGATCGGCATGGGCTGATCCTTTTTATAATAGAAAAACATAGGGGAGAGCGAATGAAATGATTATTGTTCAATAGATGTACTAATTGTTTGCCATATCACAGTATGAAATAAATGGATAAATAAGTTTGATAGGCTATACGAAGGATGGACCTTCACCAAAGAAAGGAAATGATTTGCTTCGCCGCAGGAAAAGAAGGAGCCATCATTGTTTTTAGTTGGAACAAATCCCGGTACTGCTACCTTAATGGCGGCATCCGCTATCGCCTTTGTTAGGCCAAGTTTAAGCTGCATTATTAGATCGAACATTGAGATATTATCTTGATGTTCGTTTTTTTTATTTGTTGTAGAAAAACGGTCGTTGACAGAAAACTGACGGAATGTTGAAAGATTAAAGACGGAAAGGTTTGATATTGTAAATTTAGGAAATATGGGGGGTGGTGAGACATATGATTGATGCTCTAAAAAAAGAAAACAAAAAGTAAAAATGAAAGGACGAATTTATGAAATTAAAAAATAAAGTTGCATCATTGATGATGGTGGGAGTATCAGCACTCATGTTTTGCGCGACACCGATTTTGGCAGATAATAGGCACTTGGCCCATACTGTGGACTTGGAAGCAAATGAACAGTATGATTATTCCAAAATTTGTACTGGCCTGTACAAAATAATCTGGGGAAATAATTCAAGTGCATCAAGGCATGGCGTGTGGTTTGTTGCTGAGTATAAAAGCGATAATTCTTGGCTTGAAGATGGCTATGCTCGCAAATTTTTAAATGAAGGTGATGCTATAGGCGAAACATCCACATTTCATTACACAACTGATCACCAGTGGAGACTAAAGTTAGACGTATATGGACCATTTACAGGATGCCAGGCGACGGGATATATCCGTAATAAATAATCTGAGATGTGTAATGAGGAGGGACATATGAAGAAGATTAGTCAATTGATTATGAGGACTTTATTGCGAGATCCGGCGTGGGTTATGGTTACGGCTGTATTCTTTGGTATCATTAATTACTTTTGCTTCAAGAATCAGTTAAGAACCTGTACACCACCAGACATGGGGGCATTTTATGAATTGCGTATCGTTCTTCAGATGGCCCTCTATTGTTATATCTATTTTGCATTTACCAGTTTTTACTTCCAGGGAAAAGTCAGACATGAATCAGCAGGACTACTGTTTCAAGCAATGCCTAGAGCGTATGAAAAAGTAATGTGGATTCAACTGATAATAAATTTCATGAGTGCGATAGTGGTTGTAGCCAATTTACTTGCCTATGTTATTTATTCCGGGTTTTATACATCAATAGAATGGACACCTGCATTCTGGGAGATGGTGGGAGAAACGATATTTTACATAGGTGGATCGTGTGTTTGCGGAATTCTGGCAGGAGCAGTATGTGCTACTTATATAAGACGGATTCCTGGAATTGTTGTGCTATGCGTTTGGTGTGCATTAGGGTCTCCGTTGATTCAGTACGTGGTTGAGGCAATGTATTATTGCTTTGATGTTAATTTATTTCGAGGTTTTGAGTTCTTATGTGTTTTTCCAAGGAATTTGAAAACAAGACCAAATTATTTATCTGGGTATCCAATCTCTATTGATCGAGTTGTTAGTATGGTGTTTTGGGTTGCAGCTCCTATTGCATTGTTGTTTTTGAAACATACAAGGGCACGACGAGGGTATGTCCGGGTTGCAATAATGAGTTTAGCGATGATTGCCTGTATTTCTGTTTATTGTATGCCGATGGAACGAACCGTGTCTGATCGTAACCCAGAAGCGCCATATTGTGAGGATGTATTCTACTACATAACAGGTGAAGGGAAAGATGCTGCAAGATGTGAGATAGCAGAATTTCATGTTGATGAATATGATTTAAAGCTAGCAATAGGATTGGAATTGGGAGTGGAGGCAAAACTTCATCTGGACGTCACTTCGCTAGCTGCTTATCACTTTACTTTATATCATGGTTATAAAATTGCGTCGATTATTGACCAAGAGGGAAGAGCGCTTCCTTTTTCTCAAGAGGGAGACTATATTACAATCGAAAACAAATACGGAGACGCAGAATCCATTACAATGAAATACGCTGGGAATAATGCAACATTTTATGCGGGGGTGAACGGTGTGGTTTTGCCAGGGTTCTTCCCATATTACCCGCAGAGTGGTTTCTCTCCGGTATATGATACATTGACCCAAGGGTATATTCCTAACTTATTGTCTGTTCCAGCGTATTTTGATGTAGAGATATCAGGGCAGCAAATATTTTATTGTAATCTTAAAGAAACGGAAAGTGGCAGATTTTGCGGGACGGCAGATGGCGTAAGTGTAATGGGCGGTTTGCTGACAGAATCATTGTGCGGTGAAACGAGATTGATATATCCATATGCAGATGTTGAACAATTTGGTGAAAACAGAGGACATAATGATGTAAAGAACTTCTTGAATACAAAAAACGATCAATACATAGTCAATACAATTATGGTACTGCCAATAATGAACTGCAGAAACATTGAGTGTGTATGCTTTTCGGATGGAACAATAACATGTGTGCAACCAAGAACACTTTCTCTCTATTATGAGAGTGCAAGGCTGCAAATAAAAAAGCGGGCGTTGCAGACTTTGTGGAGAAGTTACCTTGATGGAGAGGACTTTGCCAATCGATTAGAATATGAAAACCTTGTATATTCAGAAACTATAAAGGGAGAAGCACAGTTACTAATGGAAATTATTAATCGGTATGGTGAAGAGGTTGTTTCGAAAGAAATAGACTATTATCTTTACGATAATGGTGACGCACGTGATACTAGAATGTTTTTGGAGGATCTATATAATGAATCAGATTTCTATCAATGACGCAAGAAAAAGATATGGAACAAAAATGGCTTTGGGCGGAGTATCGGTAACTTTGCAAGACGGTGTGTATGGTGTTCTTGGCCCCAATGGTGCCGGGAAAACGACTTTGATTCGCGCGCTTGTTTCTGCAATTAAGCTGACGCAAGGGAATGTAACGATTAACAATCAGGATTGTGCGAAGGCAAGTTCATTTCTTGGGTATCTTCCGCAACAATTTGGATTATTTCAGGACCTTACCGTATACGAAGCGCTGGAACTGATGTTTCTGTTAAAAAAACTGGAAGGTGACTGCAAAGAAGAAGTACATAGAGTATTGGCTTTGACAAATCTGGAAGAAGAGCAAAAGAAAAAATTGCGACATCTGTCGGGAGGGATGCTACGTCGAGTGGGTATAGCGCAGGCATTATTGGGGAATCCGTCCATCCTTATATTTGATGAACCTACAGCCGGACTGGATCCAGAAGAGAGAATTCGATTCAGACAGGTGATTGATGAAATCAAGGAGAATAAGATCATAATTGTATCAACGCACATTGTGAGCGACCTCGAAAGCTTATGTGACAAGGTACTGATTATGAACCATGGAAAACTTTTATTCAATGGGACGCTTTCAGAATTGTCGGTTAAAAATACTGGTGGCGATGGTGCGGTTTCTTCGCTGGAGGGAGGATACCTTTGCGTTTTAGATGGAAAATAAGAGAACTCTTTCTCGAGCTAAAAAGCTGCGGCTCAATGATCTTTATCCCGCTGTTCATAGTCGATATTGTGTTTCCCATATCTTGCCTTTATTTTTATCATGAAATTGGTCTGACGGATGTTTTCTGGAGTCACGTAATCGAACTGGGGGAAGCAATGCTCCCCATTACACTGATATGGTGTGCGATCAGTTCTATGAAGGATTACCTGAACTCTGGTGGAAATGAGCTCCTGTATACCTTGAAAAAACCATGGCAGAAAACGGGCTGGTATATTTTTGCGATGTTTTCCTTAAATTGTCTGATTTGGTACGCGTTTTTCTCTTTCCTCAAACTGGACATGGGTTTGGAGTACATAAGACTAATCTTCATAGGATTATTTCAATATGCATTGGGGTGCACACTAATGATGCTTAGTCGATCGTCATTTATCGCGTTGTTGGTTATGGTTTTATATAACATTGCTGTAGTTGCGAATCCATTGCATGAAAAGTCTTTCGTTTTTTATATTTGCCATGAGGTCATTACGGCAAGAGAACTGTTATTACAAGGATTGTTCT
>JAZUHV010000202.1:0-7694 GCA_045641925.1 Butyrivibrio sp. | reverse complement strand
ATACCATTGCCGCCGTTCCATAATCGGTTGTGGCGTTTGGTACCATCCGGAGCCTCATAATTCACCAAAAGCATATCTGACTTTCGACAGGCGATTTCCGTTTCCATAATGGCCCTACGATTTTCCTGCCGCACGTGCCAGAGGATATGCGTTTCTGTTTCCTCTGATGAAAAGATGGTTTTGGTCCCGGTCCAAAATTTTGAAAAATTGAATTCATACTCCGTGCCCTCATAATAAAAAGCACCAAGAAGCTTACGGTTTAAGGCCGCAAAGAAGACCTTAGGGCGACCACCGCCTATGTCAAAGACGGAGTTGGTTAAGGCTTTTCCGGTCAGGTTGCTTTTCAAATGGCAGGATGAAAGCCACACCCATGGAGATGTGAAACCTCGACCCCAGTTTTTATCCGCATAGCCGTAACTTAAATTAGGCTTTACATCATAGCGTTTTCCGTTTAGAATAACATAGCCGTTGTAAAGGGTCTTCATACCCTCGGCGTGCCAATACATTTCAAAGGCTTTGATGGCGCGGAAGAATCCTCCGGCTCCATAGCCTACGTTGAAGGCAAGCTGCTTGTCGAGCGTAAGCTCCCACTGCATACTGCCACTGTCACACATCCATTCTGGATGAAGGGCAGCATCTGCTTCGGAAATATTGATACTGCCACGTAAAAGGGTGTCACTAGCGTAACAGTCGTCTGCACAAACCTCGTAAGGAGCCTTGGCGTGGATGGCTACATCGTCCCAACCAAAGAAGCGATGTAACTGACAGGCATCTTCTCCCCAGGTTCCGGCCTTTACCATTAGATAGGATGGTCTGCGATGATTTGCCTGATTTTCTGGAAGCTGCCCAAGAATTGGCTCGGCACCGCCTAAGGCGGGATTGCAGACAAAGAATTCGATAAAGAATGGCTTTTCGGCACCAGTCTCTGAATCTGTTGCCGTGAAGGAATGCCACCACCAGTCATAGCCTTTTCTGGCAAACGAACCGGTGAGCATATACTGATTGCGATTTAAATCGTGGGTGTTAATTTTCATAGTTTGGGAGTGCGTTCAGAGCCCTACCGATGAGCGCACAAACCTCCTTAGCTGATAGATGGGTTTATTATAGCATATATAAAAACTGTTGACATCATGCGGAAGGTGGGTTATAAAATAACTGTACTAATTAAAGTAGTACAGTCGGATTTGGGATTACTTGGAATGAATGGAAGACTCCGTGTCTTCATAAAAGGAGTTATTTGTCATGAAAATGATTGAAGTTTTGGATTTGGTGAATACAATTATCGCCATAGTCTTTGCGGTGTGTTATACATACCAGCTTGTGTATATTCCGATTTCGCTGATTGGAAAGCCTGTTATTGATAAAAAGCGTGCAGAAAAGAAAAAAGAAATAGAAGCGCATCCGGAATTGGAAGAGAAGGCACCGCTTCATAATTTAGCAGTTCTCATTTGTGCACGAAACGAAGAGGTTGTCATTACTGATCTGATTGACAGTATTCACCAGCAGACATATCCACAGGATCATATTCATATCTTTTTAATGGCGGACAATTGTACGGACCGCACAGCAGAAGTTGCTGAGGCAGCAGGAGCAACCGCTTATACGAGAAATGATACCAGTAAGATTGGTAAGGGCTATGCACTCGATTTATTATTGAAGAATATCAAGAGAGACTACCCAGATCAGTTCGATGCCTTTATGGTCTTCGATGCGGACAATGTGCTCCGTGAGAACTTCTTTGAAGAAATGAATAAGTGCTTCTCAAAGGGCAATGATTTAATCACCTGCTATCGTAATACCAAGAACTACGGAAGTAACTGGATTAGTGCTGGCTATGCATTGTGGTTCATTCGCGAAAGCCGATATTTGAATATGGCTCGTTCCATTCTCCATATCAGCTCCGGTATTTCCGGAACCGGTTTCCTGTTTAGCAAGAAGATTGCGGACGAACTGGACGGATGGCCATTCCACATGCTGACAGAGGATTTGGAATTTACTGCCAATCAGATTACGCAGGGACGCAAGATTGCTTTTTGCGATACTGCAGAATTGTTTGATGAACAGCCGATTAAGTTCACGCAGAGTTTCCGCCAGAGACTTCGCTGGGCGAGAGGCTATTGGGAAGTGTTGGACGGATATTTGCTTAAGATGATTAAGCAGACGTTTCATGGAAACTTTTCCTGCTTTGATATGGCAATGAATCTGGCACCGGCCTTTATTCTAACCTTGGTTACGATTGTAAGTAATGTCATCCTGACCATCAATGCTCTGGCGTTTGGCGATAGTGTTGTGGATGCTTTGATTATCATCGGCTGGTTGATTGTAAAGCTGTTTGGTTTGATGTATGGTATCGGTCTGATTTCCACCATTACCGAGTGGAAGCATATTCAGACTACACCGGTGAAGAAAATTTTATACACCTTCACCTTCCCATTGTTTATTGCAACCTATATTCCGATTTCGATTGCATCCATTTTCCACAAGCCGACCTGGAAACCAATTGAGCATACCGTTTCCATGAAGGATATGGAACAAAAGGGAATGAAGTTAGACCGTAGTGCAGATAATGCACAGCTTGAAGAAAAGAAGAATGAAGAATAAAAATAACCCGTCGTACGAAGGTGCGGCGGGTTTGTTTTGTTTAGAGAAACTGTGTGAAATCCTGTGGAAGCGGTGCCTGTATGAGACCTTGCTCCTTGGTGTATGGGTGTACAAAAGAAATTTCACTCGCATGTAATGCACTGCGGGAAAAATCGGCTGTTTTGCCTTGGCCATATACGGCATCGCCTAAAAGAGCGTGACCGATGGACGCCATGTGAAAGCGAATCTGATGGGTGCGGCCAGTTTCGATGGAGACCTTGCAAAGCGTTGCGTTCTTCTCAGGGAGTAATTTTAATACTTCAAAATGTGTTACAGCTGGCAAATTCCCTTCACGCATGACGAGCATACCATTATCGGTGCGAAATTCGCCCATAGGCGTTGCAATTGTACCAAATGGCACATCGATGCATCCGGAGGCGATGCAATGGTATATTTTGGAATAAGCGCCTTCTGCACGCGCTCTGGCTAAGAAGTCTGCTGTGGCACCGTTTTTGGCAACCGTGACCACTCCAGAGGTGTCGCGGTCCAATCGACCAATCAGATGCACATTGCTGCGTTCTTCTTTTTGTCGAAAATAGTGCAGGACGCCATTGGCCAGGCTGTCTGTCAGGTGTCCTTTCGAGGGGTGACAAACCACGCCGGCAGGTTTATTCAAAAAAAGAAGATCCTCGTCTTCATATAAAATATCCAAGTCCATCGGCACGGACAAAAGGTTTGCATCCTTATTTTCGGAGTCATTTAACAGGATGGAAAGCGTCTGGCCTTCGTGTACGGGAAACGTGACCGGTGTACGGATGCCATCGAGCAATATACCTGCATCATCGAACTTGGCGGAACGAATCTTTGCAGCAGTAAATCCCAGCGTGCGAAAGAGGACGGATTTGATTTGCCGCCCTTCATCGCAAGCTGGGATTTTATATTCGTAATAATGCAAGTTCATTTTTCGCCCTCCCAGGTTCTGTGCGTATTGTACCATAATTACTAGAAGTCTGCTATCGATTGTGCTATGATGCAACTATGAGTTATAAGTATATTTTATTCGATATTGATAATACTCTGATTGACTTTCCGGCGAGCTTTGATTTGGCAGCGGAGGCGACTCTGCGTTATGGCGGATTAGCACATCCGACTGCTGAGGATTTGAAAAAATTTTTTGAAATCAATGATGCTATCTGGTTTGGCTTGGAATTGAATCAGTCCAATCGCGAGGATATCTGTCGCTTTTATCACAAGGGTTATGAGGAGTATCTTTTGGAGACAGAGGTGCGTGTAAAAGAGGCATTCGGATTAAACCCATCTGCTGAAGAATTGGACAATGTCTTTCGACGTGAATTGGGAAAAAATGCGGCGCCATTCTCTTATGTTTTAGAAGTCTTGGAGAAACTAAGAGCTTGGAAGAAAACTAATTCGCAGGCGCCTTCTTTGGCGGTGGCGACCAATGGTTTGCATCAGCTACAGAGCGGAAAATTAACTAAGTTTGATGGTTTGTTTGAAGAGATTTTTATTTCCGAAGACCTGAATTATGTAAAGCCAGAACCAGCATATTTTCTGGAGATCGCAAAGCGTCTAAACTGTGCACCAAACGAGCTTTTGATGGTGGGAGACTCTCTTTTGAACGATGTTGGTGGAGCCAACGGCGCAGGCCTAGATAGTTGTTTTTTCAACCCAAAAAGAATTGCAGATTATCAGGGGGTAGCCCCAACTTATGAAATAGCAGATTTTAGGGAATTGCTCGATATTTTTAGCATTGAATGAAGGAATTAAAAATTGTATGAAAATTTTAGTTAGTAATTGTTTACTGGGTTGCGAATGCCGTTATAAGGGTGATGGTATGCCAGTAGAGAATATTATCGCACTAGCAAAAGAACACACGTTGATTGGTGTGTGCCCAGAGCAGATGGGAGGACTTTCCACTCCGCGCGACCCATCAGAAATTGTTGGAGACCGTGTTATTTCGTGTAAGGGAAAGGACGTGACATTTGAATATCAAAAGGGCGCAGAAACAGCTTTGCACTTGGCACGGATAAATGCTGTGGACTGTGCTGTGATGAAGGCAAATTCTCCGTCCTGCGGCAAGGGTCAGATTTATGACGGATCTTTCACAGGAAAGAAAATTCCGGGGGATGGCATTACTGTGCGATTACTAAAAGATGCCGGAATACCAGTGTTTACAGAAAATGAGTTGGACGAGCTTGCCACTTTTTTGAATCAGGGTAAATGATTTTCTATGTAATTTAAACTAACGTCTATGACGTGAAGAAAAATAGAGTGAGTACACGAAAGAAGGATATCTGTGGAATCAACTTTAAAAAGAACATGGGCCGAAATCGATTTGGATGCATTGGCCCACAACTATAAAACATTGCGTGCACATGTAGGTGAGAATGTAAAATTCTTGGGCGTAGTAAAGGCCGATGCTTATGGACATGGTTCTGTGCGCGTAAGCCATGTGCTGCAGGAATTGGGTGTAGACTATCTTGCGGTCAGTAGTATTGATGAAGCGATGGAGCTTCGGTTAAATGATATTATCAAGCCGATTTTAATTCTTGGACACACCCCAAAAGAACAAGTGGGGAAATTAATTGAAAACAATATTACACAGGCTGTGACCTGCATGGCAAAGGCTGTGGAGTATAGTGAAGAAGCAGTAAAGTGTGGTGGCACTTTAAAGATTCATATTAAGGTAGACACTGGCATGTCTCGGCTGGGTTATTTGTGCGATGGAGATTTTCATGATACCGCCATTGATGGAATTAGTCAGGGCTGTAATTTGCCGGGGTTGGATGCGGAAGGGATATTCACCCATTTTGCAGTGTCTGATGAAGATGATGAAGACAGTAAGGCATATACCATGCATCAGTTTGAACTGTTTTGCAATGTGATCTCGGCGGTGGAAGAAAAACGCGGAAAGAAGTTTGCAATCCGACATTGCGCGAACACGGGTGCGGTGGCATGCTATCCAGAAACGTACTTAGATATGGTTCGTCCGGGACTCCTTTTGTACGGCTATGGTGAATATGCGGGTCGACTTGGCTTAAAGCCGGTGATGAGTTTAAAGACCAACATCAGCACCATTAAAACCTATCCTGCCGGAACGAGCGTGAGCTATGGCCGCCTCTTTACGACGGAGCGTAGGACCAGAATGGGCGTAGTACCTTATGGATACGCGGATGGATTTTTCCGTTGTCTGTCCAATCGCTATGCATTGATGACGGACCAGGGGATTGCCCCGGTTCGTGGAAAAATCTGCATGGATATGTGCATGATTGATATTACTGACTGCCCAGGAGTAGAAGTGGGCGATGAGGTGGAGATCTTTGGAAAGAAAAATTCCATCAATGATATGGCTGCAATGGCTGGAACCATTCCGTATGAATTGTGTTGTGCGGTCAGCAAACGTGTGCCTCGTATGTATTATCGTGAAGGTAAATTGGTAGAGCAGGAATTGATGTTGCGTGGATAATTCATATGGATGAATAAAACCCTCGGCTTAGCCGAGGGTTAATTAATTTAGTGTTCCTTTTTCATCATAGGGTGTCCCCTAACCATACTAGTAATATGCAGTAAAAACTAACGAATTCATCATATCATAATGACCTTATAAGGGCAATTGAACACAATTTCTATGTAGTCAATTTGCGTGGAGCAGGTGTATAATGTTCTATATTTTATAATGATTTTAGGAGAATGATATGTTAAAAGATGTAGCAGATAAGTATTATTTTGCACAGAACTATAACTGCGCAGAGACCACTCTTCACGCAGCGAATGAACATTACGATTTGGGGCTTCACATTCTGTAAGGACATTAAACCACAGTCTTTTTCGCCAGAGATTCGGTGTCTGAATACAGTAAATACTGCTTGCGACATTATCGAAGAGGTGCTGGCAGAGTATCAGAGAAAAACTAGTGGGAATAGCAAAGATACAAAAAGGATGACGGAACAATGAAAAAAAGAACATTCACAAGGCTTGCTGTTATTTTTGCAGCGGTGGTATTGCAGAATATTTTAGGGATTACAGAAGTTGTTTGGGCGGCTAATAAACCGGATACAATATTTATGTATCCAAACTTTGGAGATTATGACCCTTATCTTCCGAGTAATGTTTTATATACGTCGGAGGACATCTGGTTTGAGGACTGGGGTGCAAGAGGAAGCAATTTATGCATGCTGGATTTGCATGGACTGGATGAAGTAATTGCGGAAGCAGTGGCAAACACTTTTGAGGGTGGTGGAACCGAGGATTGGGCAAATGTATATATGAACGGGGCGGACCTTAGTGCTCAAAATATTAATGATCTTAGCGCTGCTGGCTGGGATCTTTTAGACGTTACGTATAAGTATTATAGGATAACCACATACATGGTTCCAATGAGCGAAGGTTATGCTCCAAGAGTGGCTGCTACAACCGATGAGACTGTCGATAAGATACTTCGAAACGCTGGCATCACAGAAGAATATGGCGCGATTAGCATTTCGGGGCTAAATATGCCTATTTTTGGTGTACATTTATATGTTCCGGAATATAGCTTTTTGAATAGAAATCCGTACGTATATAAGTACATAAGAAGCGGCAATTATTTTCAATATATTAATCAGGGCTTATATAGTTCTTCTGATAAGGATGTTATAGAGTTTGAAGATGTTGTTCCTGCAGATGGAACCAATGATGGAATTTATATTGCAATCAACAATCTTCTTCCGGAGATGCTCACGGTACCATCTTCAGAACCACCGACAATTACTGGAGCAGATGGTGAATCGGAACTTGCGGTATGGAAATTCGATGTTGAGCAGGCTGCAAATGAAGACGAAATGAACTTAGATGTATTTTTGAATTCATTCGATGGGGGATTAACGGTAGATACCAATGAGCAGAAGGATGTGGTAATTGATTTTGCTTACTCAGGTGTATTACCAGCGGGAACCACGGTAAGTCTTTCCTTACAAGACTGTGGAGTGGTGTATGAAAATGGAACCACACTTTATTTTTATTATTGTAATCCAGATACTGCGATGAATGATTATGTTGGCAGCAGTGTGTATGAGGATGGACGGGTAACGTTTGATATATATCATTGCTCCCAATAT
>JAZUHV010000201.1:0-8548 GCA_045641925.1 Butyrivibrio sp. | reverse complement strand
ATGTAGTACTTCGTTATATGGGCTATCCGGAGCCAGAGGACCCGGTAGATCCGATTGATCCGACTGAGCCGGAGGACCCAACGGAACCAGAGACGCCTGCCGAGCCAGGCGGAACGGAGGAAGCGCCATCGGAACCGACTTTGGAAATGATTACAAAGACGGTTGGTGTTGGTAAAACTCAAACACCGGCAATTCCACTTTTGGATGGTGAGCAGACCATTTATATCGATGTATATCCTTCAGAGGGCGATACGACTGCGTGCACCACTTATAAAATTGTTTTGAACCGATATACAACGCCGACGATTCTATCAACGCTGAAGGAAACCGATACACAGGTGAGCAATTTTGTGGTTGGTCAAACCATAAAAAAGACGCTCTCACAAATGAAAATCTATTCCGCAACCGTGAAGTTTTATAATGCTGCGGGAGAGGAAAAAGACGCAACAGACACTTTGTGTACCGGGGATCGAATGGTTACCTATGACAGCGAAGGCAATGAGATTAGCGCAAAGGACGTTATCATTTATGGTGATGTTAACGGAGATGGCGTGATTAATATTATGGATATGGCCATTGTTAAGAAATATGCATGGTATGGCGGCAAACTGAACGGAGTGAAATTAGAGGCTGCCAATGTGTATCCGGCCAGCAGTGGTGTGAATGTTATGGATATGGCTGTGCTTAAGAAGTATGTATGGTATGGCGGAAAAATTACGCTGAACCAATAAAGGAGATTTGAAACTATGAAAAAATGGATTGCAAGAGTATTCAGTATTCTTTTTATGATAGCTGCAGTGCTCAATTTGAATTTAACGAGTGTAGCGGCTGCTGGTCAAAAGGCCAACTTCACCATTGCATTAAATAAAACCAGTGTTATGGTGGGAGAGGAAGTTACGGCTACGATTACACTGACCACGACCTCTACAATGATGCAGGCTGAATATGAGGTTGTCTATGATAGTAATATTTTGAAGTTTAAAAGTTGTGATACAGCAGATGTTACAACAACGAGTCCGGATGGAACGATTCCGGTTAAACATGATCCGGCATTTGATCCATCAAATCCTGCAAAAAGCGTGACTTACAATATTGTTTTTACAGCTAAAAATATTGGCGAAACGAAAATAACTTTTGCGAATGCAACTGTTCCAGTTGAAGATGAGTCGGAGGAAGAATTTGGCGTGTCACAGGCGACACCAAGCTATGGTTCCGCTTCCTTAAAAGTCTGGGCAAAGGGCTCTAACGATTCATCTTTAAAGCGTCTGGAAATCTCTGGTTCCATTTTGCATCCTGCTTTTTCTCCAGCGACCACCTGGTATGATGTTTGGGTTGAAGACCCAACCACATCCATCACCATTTCTGCAGACCCAAACAATGCAGATGCAACTACAAAGCAGATTGGTGATCCTGGCAATTTGCAGCACGGCGATAATTATGTGAAGTATATTGTAACGGCACCAAATGGTTCCACTACGGAATATACAATTCATATTACCCGCAAGGAACCGCCAAAGCCAACGGAGGAGCCAACCGCTCCACCGGTTACAGAGGCACCAACTGTTCCGTCTGTGGAAGAAACCACAACAGAAGCACCAAAGACAATCGAGGTAACCTGGAATAATACAAAATATTATTTGAGTAATGCATTTACCCAGGAACAGATTATTGAAGGATTTACTGCTGCCGAATTGAATTATAAGGGACAAACGATTGCAGGCATTCAAAGTGAATCCGGCCTTTGCTTATATTATTTGATTCCGTTAGTGAATGAAGAAGAAACAACTGAGCCGGAGAACTCCGGGGAGGAGACACTTGCAGAAACAGAATCTACTTCTGAAACCGACTCGAATCCTTTTTTGGGAAATGGAAAGTTTTATTTATACAATGAGACTGCGGATGATTTTTATCCATATACAGTTTTGAATATTCAGAACAGAAATATGATTCTTGCACCACTTGCTTGGGCAGGTGATGCTCCGGAAGGAGTGCTTACCAAGGACATCACCGTATTTGATCATGTGATTGAAAGCTATATCAGCCCAGATCAGACGGAATTTGCATATTTTTGTGCCTTAAATGAAAAGAATGAATACATGTTATATAGTTTGGATACGGTGGAGGTGACGGTTCAGCGTGTTTCCGGAATTGCGGTTACACCGGGAGAAACTGCAGAGGATCATTTTGAACAAATGAGTTCTATGGCAGATGAAATCGCCAGCCTTCAGGCAGAAAATGCGACCTTATCGGGCAATAATAAGTCCTTATCAACCTTCCGAAATCTTTTGGTGATTGGTGCGGGAACCTTAATCTTTATACTGTTTGTTCTGTTAATTTATCTGTTTGTTCGCGAAACCCTTCGTTTAAAGAAAGAGAAGGAAGTGACCAATCAGGAAAATAATGATGAGGAGGGCATCGAAATCGAGGAAATCGGTTTTGATGATGACAGTGCCTTTAGCGTAGACTCAGAAGAGACAATGGAGGACGACGCTAAGACGGAGGAATAATATGAAACTGAAATATACGCAAAAAGCAAAGGAAGCGCTTGAACATGCAGAAGAAAGTGCGCATGATTTGGGTCATTCCTGCGTGGGTACTGAGCATATTCTGCTGGGATTGTTGCGAACAGATAATTGTCTGGCACAATCAGCGCTCCTGAAAAACGGAGTAGAGGAGGAACGTGTTGTTGAAATTATTCAACAGTTGGTTGCTTCTGATGGAAATGTCCGCGTGATGGATGCGGATCGTTATACTCCGCGTGCGATGCAGGTTTTGGAAGCTGCCGAAAGAGCGGCTACTATGAGCCATGCGATGAAGGTCGGTACGGATGGCCTTTTGGCTGGAATTATTAAAGATTCAGAGTGCGTGGCCACACGACTGCTGACCACTCTGAATGTTCCTGTGAAAAAACTTCTTGTGGATGTTCTGGCCAATATCGATGAGGATGGTTTGTCAGAAGAGTTTGCACTCGCTGCCGTAAAGAGCAGGAAGCAAAAACAAAAACTTTCTAAAACGGCCACATTGGATCAATACAGCCGTGATTTGACTGCATTGGCCCATGAGGGCAAGTTAGATCCTGTTGTGGGCAGAGAAACCGAAATTCTGCGTGTAATGCAGATTAGCTCACGTAGAACGAAGAACAATCCATGTCTGGTGGGCGAACCGGGTGTGGGAAAGACTGCAATTATCGAAGGCCTGGCATTAAAGATTGCAGCGGGTGACGTTCCAGACACCATTGCGAACAAGCGTGTTCTGATGTTGGATTTATCCTCCATGATTGCGGGCACTAAGTATCGCGGCGAGTTTGAGGAACGAATTAAGAAGGTGATTGGAGAGGTTATCGCGGCCGGGAATATCATCCTGTTCATCGACGAATTGCATACATTAATCGGTGCAGGCGATGCTGAGGGCGCAATGGATGCTTCAAATATCTTAAAGCCATCTCTGGCTCGTGGTGAAGTGCAAATCATTGGCGCGACAACATTGGATGAATATCACAAACACATCGAAAAGGATGCCGCATTGGAACGACGTTTCCAGCCAATCAATGTGGAAGAACCATCTGAGGAGGATACATTAGAAATTCTGAAGGGACTCCGCGGGGTGTATGAGGATCATCATGGTGTAACCATCACAGACGAAGCACTGGTAGCCGCAGCGAAACTTTCCAAGCGTTACATTAATGACCGTTTCCTGCCGGATAAGGCGATTGATTTGATGGATGAAGCTGCTGCGAAGGTGCGCATGGGCTCTTTCGAAAAGCCGAAGTCAGTTAAGAAACTGGAAACTGAAATTGATGAACTTGAGCTGCAAAAAGAAGATGCTCTTTCTGTGGATGATTTTGAAACTGCGAAGGATCTGAAGAAAAAACTGAAGAGAAAGACGGATAAACTTGCGAAGCTTACAGCACAATGGAGTGATGAAAAGTCCTCTGGGCGTCTAATCGTAGGGGAGAAAGAGATCGCAGACGTGGTGGCAGGATGGACAAAAATCCCTGTACAAAGGATTACAATGGGCGAATCTGAAAAACTGTTGGCCCTGGAGACCGCGCTTCATGCGCGTGTAATTGGACAGGAAGAGGCCGTCAGCGCCATCGCAAAGGCGATTCGACGGGGCCGCGTGGGCTTAAAGGATCCGAAGCGACCAATTGGCTCCTTCCTGTTTTTAGGACCTACCGGTGTCGGTAAAACGGAGCTTTCAAAAGCACTTGCAGAAACTCTGTTTGGCAATGAGCAATCCATGATTCGTGTCGATATGTCTGAATATATGGAAAAGCACAGCGTTTCTAAAATTATCGGCTCCCCTCCGGGCTATGTGGGTTATGAAGAGGGCGGTCAGCTCTCTGAGAAGGTTCGTAAAAATCCATATTCTGTAATTTTGTTTGATGAAATTGAGAAGGCACATCCAGATGTGTTTAACATTCTTCTACAGATTTTGGATGACGGAACGGTGACAGATGCGAGCGGCAGAAAGATTGATTTTAAAAATACGGTTATCATAATGACCAGCAATGCCGGCGCGGAAAATATCGTGGCACCAAAGAACCTGGGATTTGCGACCAGCAAGGATCCAGAAGCAGAATATAAGACGATGAAAACGAAGGTGATGGATGAGGTGAAGCGCCTCTTTAAACCGGAATTTTTAAATCGTATTGATGAAATTATTGTTTTCCATATGTTGACGAAAACGGATGTTGCAAAGATTGTGGATATTCTAATGGAATCCTTGAACAAGCGACTGAAGGAGCAGATGGAAATGACTCTTATTCTGGATGATTCGGCGAAGGACTATCTGGTCAGTGAGGGCTATGATCCAAAGTATGGCGCTCGTCCGTTGAAGCGTGCAATTCAAACGAAGGTAGAGGACGAACTGGCGATGCTCATTCTTTCTGATAAGGTTAAGGCAAAGGGAAAGGTTTATGTAAGTACCGAGCCGGATTCGGCCGATGATAAGAAGACAAGGCTAACCTTCCGAACCCGAAAATAAATTCGAAATGGTAACGGAAAGTTTACAGAAAATTAATAGAAATTGAATGTGATTTGTATTATACTATTTATAAGATTTATGAATTCGTTTTTACTTTATATTCATAGTAGGAGGTACAGCAAATGGCTGTCGTTGAGAGCTTAATCGCCATCGCAGAGAATGGCGCAATCAGTTTTGGTAATTATGAACTTCCGGAGAAAACAAAGTTAGACAATGTTGAATTCAATGGAGATATTTACAAGGTGAAGACTTTTGCAGAAATCACCAAGTTGGAGCGTAATGGTTTGTTTGTCTATGAATCTGTTCCAGGTACCGCTGTTCACGATTTGTTAATCGAAGATGGTAAGGTAGAGATGACAGTAGAAGGTAAGGAGGATCCACAGATTACTTTGGAGCTTGAGCCTTCTTGCGAATACAAGGTTTCTGTTGATGGTGTTACCATTGGTAGCATGACCACCAATATCAGCGGTAAATTGATTTTGAGCGTTGAATTGGGTGGCAGTCCTTCCAAGATTAAGATTGTTAAGCAGTAAATTTTATGTATTTTATGGGGCTGTGGGGAACCACGGCCCTATTCTTGTTTGAGGGGTAAATAATATGGCGAAGGCCAAGACAAATATTTTTTATTGTAAAGAATGCGGATATGAGTCTGCAAAATGGATGGGGCAGTGCCCTGGCTGTCGGGAATGGAACACCTTTGTGGAGGCACCAGCAGCTGTAAAGACAAAGGGTGTTTCTGCGGCCGTCATTCGCGATTTAAAGCCGGTTCGTATAAACGAGGTAGATACTGCAGCAGAGGCTCGTTTTTCCTCAGGATTCGGCGAATTGGACCGCGTGTTAGGCGGTGGCATTGTTCAAGGGTCTTTGGTGTTAGTTGGTGGCGATCCGGGTATTGGAAAATCCACGATTCTTTTGCAGGTTTGTAATAATATTTCGGGCGACCACAAGGTATTATATGTCAGCGGTGAGGAGTCTGCGAGTCAGATCAAAATTCGTGCCAACCGAATCGGACAAATGCCGGACGGCTTTTTGCTTTTATGTGAAACCAATCTGGACAATATCGATTCGGTAATTTCTGCAGAAAAACCGGAAGTAGTGGTCATCGACTCCATCCAGACAATTTATTCAGAAAGCGTGGATTCTGCGCCCGGTAGTGTCAGCCAGGTACGCGAATGTACAAATAAATTGATGCAGATTGCAAAGGGCCTGGGTATCACTATTTTCGTGGTTGGTCATGTAACCAAAGAAGGAATGGTTGCGGGGCCAAGAACCCTGGAGCATATGGTGGATACTGTATTGTATTTTGAGGGGGAACGAAGTGGAACCTATCGACTGATTCGTGCGGTTAAGAACCGATTTGGAGCAACCAATGAGATTGGTGTATTTGAAATGGTGGAGAAGGGCCTACGGGAGGTTTTGAATCCTTCAGAATATTTGCTGAGCGGTCGCCCGCAAAATGCTGCGGGCTCTGTGGTGGCCTGCCTGATGGAGGGCACCCGCCCAATTATGGTAGAGGTACAGGCACTTGTTGTAAAGAGTAGCTTTGAAATGCCGAGACGCACGGTAGTCGGTGTGGATTATAATCGTGTAAATATGCTATTGGCCGTTTTGGAAAAGCGTTGCTCCTCCAAACTGAAAAAGAATTTATATGAGTGTGATGTTTATGTAAATGTGGCCGGTGGGTTGCGCGTGAATGAGCCGGCACTGGATTTGGCAATCACGCAGGCAGTGCTGTCCAGTTTAAAGGAAGAACCATTTCCTGATAAGACTGTAATCTTTGGAGAAATTGGTCTGGCCGGTGAAGTTCGTGCCGTATCCAATGCAAAGGCGCGTGTCATGGAGGCCGAGAAGCTGGGCTTTGAAAAGTGCTATCTGCCCGAGGCGAATATGGATACTGACTTGAAATCATTGAAGAAAAAGGGTACAATATCGCTTATAGGAATAAAGTCTGTATTAGACTGATTTTTGGGAGGGTTATACTATGCAGGAAATGGTAATTAGTAATCTTGAGAAGATTATTCAGGATTTGGATGATTCTCAGTTGAGAATTGAAAAGCATGCATTTGACGTGATTAATTCTTCAGATACATCATTAAACTTGGTTCGTGAGGGAATTGCTAATATTGAGGACATTGTTGCGAGTATCAATTCTCTGAATAAATTGGTGGAAGAGTCCAATGCCAATATTAAAAAGTTGGAAGATTTGTCCACGATGATTGATAATTTTGCAAATGTCATCAATAAGATTGCTGCAAAGACTAATATGCTTTCTTTGAATGCATCCATTGAGGCAGCCAGAGCGGGTGAACAGGGCCGTGGTTTTGCTGTTGTTGCAACCAATGTCGGAGAACTTGCAAAGCAGTCCACAAAGTCTTCAAAGGATATCACGGATACCGTTTCCGAGGTGCGTGCCTTTGTAGGAACCATGGTTGAGTCCATGAACTCCATCTATGAGAATTCCATGAAGCAGCATGAGAAGGCTTCTGAAATTGAGGATTTATTAAAGAAGATTTTGGATGCTGCATTGATTGCGAACGATGAATCCCGCGGTATGGAGCATGAAATCGCTTTCCAAAGAGATATTACAGATAATGCAAGAGAGGTTCTTGCGCAGTACGAGGAATAAAAAGAAACAAAAGAATGGCGCACTCCGATTTGGGGTGCGCCATTTTTCAATACGAGACAGAGGCTTTGAATGAATACAGAACAGGTTCTAAAACTGAATCAGGTGGAAAGAGCGGAATATGTGAAGCCAAAATGGTGGGCTAAAGAAGGGGAACGACTAGTTAGAATTACTGCAAAGCCCAACGGCAATCTGATTGTGCGTGCCAGCTTAACGGATGATTGTGTGATTTGGTTTTCACAAAGCAAATGGAACGATGAGGAAACCTTAACTTCTGTTTTGCAGGTGATTCTAGATACGCAAAGAGAACCAAATGCGGTGTGGCATACAACGGATTTGAAGAAAATTTTAGCGCCCCTTAATTTATCTTTGGATAATTTATCCACTGGATTCTGCCGGAGTTCTAATTTGTGTTCGGATCGGATTCTGGATTGGAAGGATGCCATCCTTCCGAGGACGCAGGATGCCGCAGCAATTCTTGCGAGACAGTTGATTCTTATACTGATGGAAAATCAAAAAAAGTCCGAGGGTGTGAATGGTACACTTGCGATGCATCACCTGGAAGATATCTGCCTGGCCTTGAAGCCATTGGCAGAAATAACGGATCCGAATCGTATTTATCAGGCATATTCCCAGGCGAATGAGCTGCAGAAGAAATTGTTGGAGTGGGAATTCTTATGGCTGTCAGAAGACTTGAAACTGCGTGAATTATATGCTTCCTGTGAGAGTATGTACCATGATGTATATAATCACTATATGAGTGTGGCGAGATAATAAAAAAGCATCTGCATTTTGCAGATGCTTTTTTAGCAGGGGCAGTAGGATTCGAACCCACGACCTGCGGTTTTGGAGACCGATATTCTACCAGCTGAACTATACCCCTATAAACAACACGACGTGCAAAAGATTGTTCTGCCGCATCGCACGCTCCTTATAATA
>JAZUHV010000200.1:0-5566 GCA_045641925.1 Butyrivibrio sp. | reverse complement strand
AAAGCTGTATTGTCTTCCTAAGACCGCTTGGCCTCCGACTTCACTGCAGCCATTCTAGGATCCAAAACGGTCCGATCACAACCACATTCGCCTTCATTGAGATTCTTACCACATACCTTGCAGACGCCCTTGCAGTCATCTTTGCAAAGTACCTTCGCAGGAAAATTGATTAAAATCTCAGTAAACAAGAGTTCTTCTACATCCAAAACAGGTTCCGGCAAGAATTCCTCTTCACTTTCTTCATCAGCTTCGCCGATAAGGAAGGTTCTGTCTACTGTGACATCCATCCTGTGTTTCATTTCTTTTAAGCATCGATCACAAGGAATGCTTAAGGTCAATGACATCTCTCCGCTGACTACGACTGTATTCTTCTTGGGACTCACAATCTTCAAATCAATTGAGGTCTTTTCCAAAATAGGGAAGTCACCCATTTGATACGAAAATACATCCATATCCAAATTCGTCGTATATGTTTTCGCGATACCTTGTGTTGTAAGTACATCGATTAAATCGATCATACAGATTTCCTCCTGTACAGACATACTCTCGGTAGCACACCTGTATCATTATACTAATGCGATATTGGTTTGTCAAATACAATTTAAATCAAATTTTATAATTTTTCAAATCAATAAATTTGAGCCATGAAGTATATAAATATTGCTTCAAGGCTCAATAATTTACAAAGATATCTTACAATAACGCAACGGTTTCTCTTGCAATTGCCAATTCTTCATTCGTAGGAATAACCAAAAGTTTAACTCTAGAGTCCTCCTTAGAAATAATTGCTTCCTGACCCTTAACATTATTTGCTTCCAAATCAATGTCCGTTCCAAGGTATCTTAAATAACGGCAGATTTTTCTGCGGACACCGTAATCATTTTCACCAACACCTGCTGTAAATACGATATCATCCACGCCATCCATTGCAGCTACAAATGCACCAATATGTTTTGCTACACTATAACAGAAGGTATCCAGTGCAAGTTCAGCATAATGATTGCCTTCATCAGCAGCATCCCACAAGTCACGGAAATCTGAAGACAAACCATTAGAAAGGCCGTACACACCAGATTCCTTATTTAAAATCTGCATAACACCAGTGATGTCTGTATCCTTCTTTTTAGCGATAAATTCAATAACGGATGGATCAATATCACCACAACGGGTTCCCATGATTAAGCCTTCCAGAGGAGTCAAACCCATCGTCGTATCAAAGCACTTTCCGTTCTTAACGGCGGACAAAGAAGCACCATTGCCCAAATGACAAACAATGGTCTTCAAATCATCATATGGACGTCTTAAAATTTCAGCTGCTCTTTTACTTACATAACCATGACTGGTTCCGTGGAAGCCATAACGACGAATTTTATAATTCTGATAATACTCCATCGGAAGTCCATATAAGTATGCCTTTTCTGGCATTGTTGTATGGAATGCAGTATCAAATACAGCAACCATCGGTGTATTTGGCATCAATTCCTGGCAGGCGTTGATACCAATCAAATTAGCAGGATTATGTAAAGGTGCCAAATCGTTGCATTCCTCGATAGCAGCCTTAACCTCGTCATTAATTAATGCGGAAGAAGTAAATTTCTCTCCACCATGAACTACACGATGGCCAACAGCTCCGACATCGGAAAGATCCTTAATAATACCTGTCTTCTCATTCATTAACATCTCTAAGACATATCGAATCGCTTCAACATGGGTAGGCATTGGTTTGAAGTATGCTTCCTTCTCTCCAGAAGCCGGCGTATAAGTAATACGTCCGTCAATTCCAATACGTTCGCAAAGGCCCTTTGCCAAAGCCTGCTCTGTCTCGGAATCAATCACCTGATATTTTAAAGATGAACTACCACAATTAATAACTAAAATCTTCATAATAACCCTACTTCCAAAAATTTAATTCAACTGTGCCTGAACGGCTGTAATTGCCACAACTCCGACAATATCTTTTGCAGAGCATCCACGGCTCAAATCGTTTACAGGCTTATTGATTCCCTGTAATACAGGACCATATGCTTCTGCCTTACCAAGTCTCTGAACCAGCTTGTATCCAATGTTTCCGGAATCTAAATCTGGGAAAATTAAAGTGTTTGCATAGCCTGCAACCGGACTGTTTGAAGCCTTGCTGGCACCAATTTCGGGAACAATGGCCGCATCCAACTGGAATTCACCATCCAGTAGCAATTCAGGATTTAATTCCTTTGCAATTGAAACTGCCTTCGTAACCTTATCTACATCCATATGACGCGCACTTCCCTTTGTTGAATGAGAAAGCAATGCAACCTTTGGTTCCACACCAACCAGATACTGGAAGGATTCGGCGGATGCCAAGGCGATTGCAGCCAACTCATCCGGATCCGGATTCTGCGACAATCCACAATCACCAAACAGGAAGGTTCCTTCCGCACCCAAATCACAATCAGGTACAACCATAATAAAGAATGCAGAAACAAGCTTGCATCCTGGCTTTCCCTTAATTAACTGCAATGCAGGGCGAAGGGTGTTGGCGGTGGAGTGACAGGCTCCAGAAACCACACCATCGACTTCATTTTCGCGAAGCATCATACATGCAAAATGGATATAATCCGTAGTCAATAACTCCCTTGCTTCTGCAGGAGTCATCCCCTTCATACGACGAAGTTCTACCATATTCGCAATATACTTTTCTAATTTATCAGATGTATACGGATTAACAACTTTTACACCAGAAACATCAAAGCCCTTACTGTTCGCTTCCATCTCCTCCGGCGTTGCAATCACGATTAAATCCGCTATATCCTCTTTTATAATAACTTCGGCAGCTTCCCAAACTCTGCGGTCCATTCCTTCGGTTAAGACAATTCTTTTCTTATCCTGTCTGGCGCGTGCCTTCATATCATCGATAAATGACATATTTCATTCCTCCAAATCTAATTACCAAATGCCATACTCGTTTAATTATACCCCTCTAAATAACGTAAAACAAGGAAAAAGATTGTTAAATAATTATTCATCTTGTTAAAAATTTGATGATTTGACACTGCCATGTTTTTAGCCGTATAGTATGCATAAGATTGACTCATATTTTATAAAGGAAACACTATGAAAGCTGTCGGAATAATAGCAGAATATAATCCATTTCATACCGGACACAGTTACCAAATAGCGGAAGCAAAAAAACAGATACAGGCAGACTGCGTCATCGCCGTAATGAGCGGAAATTATGTTCAGCGAGGAGAGCCTGCAATCTTCGACAAATATGTACGAGCCGAAATGGCCCTTGCCTCCGGTGTGGATTTGGTTATTGAATTACCAATCCTTTCTGCAATAGATGGTGCTTCAGGATTTGCAAATGGTGCAATTGCAACGCTAAAGGCGTTAAAAAACATATCTGCGATATCCTTCGGAACCGAAACAGATTCTTTAGATGTATTGAATCAGCTTGCGAGCCTTCTTGTTGAAGAATCAAAAGAATATCAAATAGCATTGCAAAATTATATTAAAACAGGCGAACATATGGGTTTGGCCCGTATGCATGCAATTTCAGAAATAACCGGTGATTCCTCTTTGGATAAGGTCCTATCCTCTCCAAATAATATTCTTGCCATTGAATATCTTATGGCAATGAAAAAACAGAATGTTTCATTTTCTGCACATAACGTTAAACGCATTGGAGCCGGTTACCATGCTACAGATGCAGCAGATGGATTTGCGAGCGCATCCATGCTTCGCGCAGCTTTAACAGAAGGAAATCTCAATGCGGTTCGACCGTTTCTTTCTGAGCCTGCATATCAGCTCATACAGAACAATATGCATCCGATATTTGCAGAGGACTGTTCTGAAATCCTAAATTATGCGATTTCTCTTCAGGAAAGCTTTTCAGAATATTTGGACATGGATGAGGATTTAAGTAATCGTCTCTGTTCGTTAAAGAAAGATGGTTCCATACGAACCTTTCAGGATTGGGTTAATGACTTAAAAACCAAAAATCAAACGCAATTACATATTCAAAGGGCTTTACTGCATATAATATTGGGCATAAAAAAATCACATGCAAATGCAATTCCAAACATACCATATATTCAGGTGCTTGGAATGAATTCTGTAGGCCGGGCCTATCTTCACGATACAAAAAAGAGCATAGAAATGCCAGTTATTACAGAAGCCTCTTCCGCTTCTGCAAAACTAGATTCCTCGGGCAGGGAACTCTTTTTATTACAAACAAGAGGAACGGAGATATATCGAAATTTAGTTTATCAAAAATATAATTATCAAATACCGGACGAATTCCGTTCCAGACCAATTATTCTATAACAAAAAGGCGCTAATCGTACGAAACGATTAACGCCTTTTTATATATAACCCCCAAATAAGCAATTTAATTCTTAAAGCTATGAATCGGAGCTGGAATTCTTCCACCACGATTCACAAACTTAGAGCAGTCGAAGGTATTAACCGGCATAACCGGTGCGTAACCTAACAAACCACCAAATTCAACCACATCGCCTGCATTCTTTCCATATGCCGGAATAACACGTACAGCGGTTGTCTTCTGGTTCACCATACCAATTGCCGCTTCATCGGCAATAATACCGGCAATGGTCTCTGCAGTGGTATCACCCGGAATTGCTATCATATCCAATCCAACGGAGCATACACAGGTCATAGCTTCTAATTTTTCAATAGTTAATGAGCCTTCCTTTACAGCATCAATCATACCCTGATCTTCACTGACAGGAATAAATGCACCACTTAAGCCGCCCACGTAAGAAGAAGCCATAACACCGCCCTTCTTCACCTGATCATTTAATAAGGCAAGCGCTGCAGTAGTACCAGGTGCACCAGCTCTTTGAAGTCCAATCTGCTCTAAAATTTCAGCAACCGAATCACCCACAGCAGGAGTTGGTGCTAAAGACAAATCGATAATTCCAAACGGAATGCCAAGTCTTTTAGACGCTTCCTGTGCAACCAATTGACCCACACGGGTAATCTTAAATGCAGTCTTTTTAATCGTCTCACAAAGCACTTCAAAATTAGCATCCGGTACCTGCGTCAATGCATATTTAACTACGCCAGGTCCAGAAACACCAACATTAATGATAGCATCCGCTTCTGATACTCCATGGAACGCACCTGCCATAAATGGATTATCATCTGGTGCATTGCAAAGTGCTACAAATTTTGCACAGCCTAGAGAATCATTGTCCTTTGTCAGATAGGCAGCTTCTTTAATAATATCGCCCAGCAAACGAACGGCATCCATATTAATACCGGTCTTTGTTGAACCAACATTTACAGAACTACAAATCAATTCCGTTTCTGCCAAAGCCTTTGGAATAGAACGAATCAGTAATTCGTCTGACTTCGTCATACCTTTACTAACAATAGCCGAATATCCACCGATGAAATTAACTCCCACGGTATGAGCAGCCTGATCCAGTGTTTTTGCAATTTCCACATAATCATCCGGAGTCTTACAGCAAGCCTGTCCAACCAATGCAATCGGCGTGATAGAAATTCTCTTATTTACAATAGGAATTCCAAATTCCTTTTCAATATCCTGGCCAGTCTTTACAAG
>JAZUHV010000199.1:0-8483 GCA_045641925.1 Butyrivibrio sp. | reverse complement strand
AGAAGAACTTTCGGAATTCTTTAAAGTATTCGGCGATGCCACCAGACTTCGCATTCTGTTTGTACTTTCCGAATCGGAGTTGAGTGTCGGAGAATTAACAGAACGTGTGGAAATGACCCAGTCTGCGGTTTCGCATCAGTTGAAGATTTTAAAGCAGAGCAAATTAATTAAAAATCGCCGCGATGGAAAGATGATTTATTATTCACTCGCGGATGAGCATGTACGTTCCATCATTGATTTGGGACTGGAGCATGTAAATGAATAAAGGTAAATAAGGAGAAAAGGCTATGAAGAAAAAGTTTAAGTTGGAAGATTTGGATTGCGCAAATTGTGCAGCAAAGATGGAGGAAGCCATCAAAAAATTAGATGGTGTTCAGGACGCATCTGTGAATTTTATGCAGCAGAAGATGACCATCGAGGCGGATGAGGATAAGTTCGATGCCATCATGCAGGAAGTTGTAAAGACCATTGCTAAGGTTGAGCCGGATTGCAGAGTAATTATGTAAGACAGAATGAGAGCCGCGAGGATACCCTTGCGGCTCCATTTAAAAAGTGGTAGGTGATGATATGACGAAAAAGCAGAAGAAAACTTTAATTCGAATTATTATAACAGCGGTTCTGTTTGCTGTTTTGCTGGTGACAGATGAAATTCTTCATTTGTTTGACTGGATTCCGGCAAATCTAAGCCGCCTAAAGATGATTATTTATCTAATCCCATATGTGGTAATTGGTTATGATATTGTAGCGAAGGCAGTAAGAAATATTTCTCATGGTCAGGTGTTTGATGAAAACTTTCTGATGATGGTGGCTACCTTTGGCGCATTTGGTGTAGAGGAGTATATTGAGGCAGTTGCCGTTATGCTTTTGTACCAGGTAGGTGAATTGTTCCAAAGCTATGCGATTGGTAAATCCAGACAATCCATTTCTGATATGATGGACATTGTTCCGGAATATGCAAACATCGAAGTGGATGGCAGGCTGGAAGAAGTGGATCCGGACGATGTGGAAATTGGATCCATCATTGTTATTAAGCCGGGTGAAAAGGTGCCGTTAGATGGTATCATCATCGAAGGTGAGTCCATGCTGGATACAGCGGCTCTTACGGGCGAATCCGTTCCTAGAAGCGCCAAGGTGGGCGACAATATCTTCTCTGGATGTGTGAACGGTAGCGGTATTTTAAAGGTTCAGACCACAAAGGAATTTGATGATTCTACGGTATCAAAGATTCTTGAGATGGTGGAAAATGCTAGTGAAAAGAAGTCCCATGCGGAAAATTTTATTACCAGATTTGCCCGCGTATATACGCCGATTGTTACCATAGCGGCATTGATTCTGGCGGTGATTCCACCAGTATTAACTGGACTGATTAGTGGAATTTGGAGCGGAGATGTATGGTACAACTGGATTACCACCGCTTGTACATTCTTAGTTATTTCCTGCCCTTGCGCACTGGTGATTTCCGTGCCGATGGGTTTCTTTGGCGGAATTGGCGCTGCAAGTAAAATTGGTGTACTGGTTAAGGGTTCTAATTATCTGGAGTATGTTTCCCAGATTAAGACCATTGTATTTGATAAGACCGGAACACTTACAAAGGGCGAATTTAAGGTAAGTGAATTGATTGCCTCAGAAGCTCTGCTTCAGAAGATTCATACAGAAAATGAAGAGATTTCGCAGACAGATGTGCTACAGCGAGCCTCAAATTTATTGTTGGAACTTGCGGCACTTGGCGAGGCCTATTCCAATCATCCAATCGCGTTGTCCATTCGTGAGGCTTATGGTCAGAATGTGGACATGACGAAGCTTGCAAATTCTGAAGAAATTGCGGGCCATGGTACAAAGGTTACCATGGCAGATGGTGCCATTGTTCTTGCTGGTAATGAAAAACTGATGGTCCGTGAAGGGATTGCCTATGAGGCCTGCGACCATATGGGGACAATTGTTTATGTTGCAGTTAACGGCACCTTTGCTGGTACGGTTGTAATTTCCGATAGCATCAAAGAAGGCGTTAAGGATGCAATCCAATCCATGAAGCAGGTTGGTGTGGAGCAGACGGTTATGCTGACCGGTGACCGCGAGAAGGTTGCACATGCGGTAGCTGAGGAAATTGGAATCGATACCGTTCGTGCAGAACTTCTTCCAGGGGATAAGGTTGGTGAAGTTGAGAAATTGTTAGAAGCGGCTGAAAATAAATCCCGCGTGGCCTTTGTTGGTGACGGTATCAATGATGCTCCAGTGCTGAAGCGTGCCGATGTTGGCTTCGCAATGGGCAGTATGGGAAGCGATGCCGCCATCGAGGCTGCAGATGTTGTCATCATGGACGATGATGTCAGAAAGATTGCGGGTATCGTACGAATTGCCAGAAAGACCATTCGTATTGTAAAGCAGAACATTGTTTTCTCCCTCGGTGTGAAAGCAATCATCCTTGTACTCGGCATCCTAAATAGTATTCCAAATTGTCCGATCAATATTGGATTTATGATGCTTTTGGGAATCTTTGCAGATGTGGGTGTCTGCACACTTGCAATTCTAAATTCCATGCGTACGTTAAAAACCAGATAAGAGACAAAAACACCCCCGACGAATTTGTCGGGGGCGTTTGGCTTTTATGTGTTTTTATCAGGGGCTTCAATGCTTTCATTCAATGTGAATTTTAAAGCGAAGCCTTCACTTAATTGGGCAGTTTCATAATCAAACTGGATACGCTGCTGAATGACTTTGATATTTTCCACACCAGCATCCAAAAGAATAATCATATGCTTTCTTGTGGAATACCGATAATAAACATCGACGGCACGAATGTTTTTACGAATTGCCACCTGAAGAAGGTCGGAGAGTTCTTCCTCGCAATCCAGGTTCGCAGCATCGACACTCGGGACGATGTCAACCGAGAGCACCTCAATGGAACGATTATAGCGTTGTCCGATGCTCTTCATATACTGGAAAAAGTTCCCAAAATCACGAAGAGAACTTTGCTGCTCATTCATGGAGGCAAGCTTAGCAATCACTTTCTCGATGTCCTCAATTACATTTTGCTGTTCCTTGCCAGATTCATTTTCCGCTATGGATAAACTGTCCGTGCTAACGATTAACCGGTTATTATCAAACAACTCCATAAATACATCCAGTAAATCTGGATCAAACTGTGTGCCGCGTCCCTTGACCAGTTCTTCACGAATAACGTCTCTTGGTAAAGCTTTACGATAAATTCTATCGGAACTCATAGCATCATAGGAGTCTGCAATGCATACGATGCGTGCATTTAATGGAATTTCTGTGCCGGCTAAACCACTCGGATATCCTTTTCCGTCAAAGCGTTCATGGTGATGACGGGCAACCTCGGCCGCATTTGGTACCACGACCATATTTTTTAAGATATCAGAACCAATGACGGTGTGTGCTTTAATCAGTCCGAATTCTACGTCAGATAGTTTGGAAGGCTTATTTAATATCAGATCCGGAACGCCAATCTTTCCAATGTCATGTAGCAAGGCTTCATAACGAAGCTTGGAGATACTGGCTTCGTCCCAACCAAGCGTTTCTGCTAATTGAGTGGCATAGCTTGCTACGCGCATGGAATGACCATTGGTATATTTGTCCTTCGCATCGATGGTACTGGTTAGCGTCTCTAACATTTTAAAGGAGAAGGTCATTTTATCGGCCGCCACCTTTGCCTTTTCGGTCTGAATGAAGGCATCCTGCATTTCTTCACGACGGTTTAACATTGTACGGTTAATGATTAAAGCGAAGGCAAAAATTGTTCCAATCAGTGCCAATGTAATAACCGTCTCCGGCGCAATATCATGGTTATAGAGCGGATCCATGGCGCGGGCTATGAGTGCAGCGGCCACACCTGCCAGGGACACAATGAATGTGAAGATGGTTAACTTGCGTTCCTCATACACCAGACTGATGACGATTGGGATGACAAATACTGCAAGTGTTGTGGCAAACTGATAATGCGAGAACGCCGCATTGGCACAAATAAGTGTGGTAAATAGTAGGAGCAAATACCGTTTGCGCTTTTCATTCTTATCCACACGCGCCACAATGGCACTGAGGATTAGAAACAGATAATTGATGGACGATGTCAGAACTAGATACCGTAGGAGCTTTTGCACGATGGTCTCCGGGCCATATCCCTGCGAACGCGTCACGTATAACAGGATATTGTCCACAATCTCAATCGCAAAGATGCAGCAGGTCATAATTAACTGCGCATTTATAACGATTTTGTTCCATTTTTTATAATCAATTTCATAAGATGTGCTGGTCATAAAATATTCCTTTTGGGGAAAAAAGCCTCTGCCAGAGGACAGAGGCTTTATAACATTTTTTAGAATTCATTTTTCTCGAGATCATCAAAGATGAAATCAAGTACAGGTGCCATTCCAACGAATTCACAACCGTAAGAATATTCATCATCCTCGAGTGCTTCACAACGAATAATCTTCACAACGCTGTAGAGAATGGACTGTTCACCATCCAAATTTAATGCTGCATTGAAATAATAATTCAATGGAAGAATGCTTTTGGAAACGAAACCGATACCGCCCTTGGAGATGTCCTTTACTTCGATTGGGGAATCAATAACGATGTTATTGCTTTCCTGATTGAATAATGAGGAAACCACCAGGTCAAGGGTGATGCGGACACGCTTACTTTTTCTTTTATCTCTAATATCCATATCTATTGCCTCCAGTAAAAAACTTGACCTCTTGATTATAAAATATCTTTACATTGTTAGCAAGAAATACCAATCATTTTTCTTTTTATTTCAAAATCTTGTGCGGAAGTGCGATTGACTTTAAGATAGCCGCTATCTATAATGAAGACGACATATTGCGCAATATGCGCATAACAATTTGGAGGAAACTAACATGCAGGAATTCAAGCCATTTAAAGAAGGCAAGGTGCGCGAGGTTTATGACATCGGCGATAGCATTATTATGGTTGCTACTGACCGCATCTCCGCATTCGACAACATCTTAAAGAACAAGATTACCGAGAAGGGTGCCATTCTGACTCAGATGAGCCGTTTCTGGTTCGATTTCACCAGTGATATCGTTAAGAACCATATGATTTCCGTGGATACCGCCGATATGCCGGAATTTTTCCAGAGCGAGCGTTTCCATGGTAACAGCATGATGGTTAAGAAGTTAGAAATGCTTCCAATCGAGTGCATTGTTAGAGGATATATTACCGGTAGTGGTTGGGCAAGCTATAAGGAAAATGGAACCGTTTGCGGAATCAAGCTTCCTGAGGGACTTGTGGAGTCTGACAAATTGCCTGAACCAATTTACACCCCATCCACAAAGGCTGAAATTGGTCTTCATGATGAGAATATCTCTTATGAGAGAAGCGTTGAAATCTTAAAGGCTGCCTATCCGGAGCGTGGTGAGGAATATGCGGAAAAGATTCGAGATTATACCATCGCTCTTTATAAGAAGTGTGCAGAATATGCATTGACCAAGGGCATTATCATTGCGGATACCAAGTTCGAATTCGGCTTGGATGAGAATGGTGACGTGGTTCTTGGCGATGAAATGCTCACTCCGGACAGCTCCCGTTTCTGGCCATTGGAAGGCTACAAGCCAGGTCAGGGACAGCCATCCTTTGATAAGCAGTTCGTTCGCGACTGGTTAAAGGCTAATCCGGACAATGATTTGTTACTTCCGGATGAGGTTGTTACAAAGACTGTGGATAAGTACAAGGAAGCATTTGCCCTCCTTACTGGCAAGCCATTTGCCATCTAATTGAATCAATAAAATGACTGGAAGACGGATGTGCAGCCATCCGTCTCCCTTCTTAACAACTAGTTATTCACCCGTGGAACTGCTCAATTCCACACAGTTTGAAAAGAGGAAAGGTCATATGAAAACTCAGGAGAGATTTGAAATGGAGTACGACGAAGAAGTCCACGAGGAGTGTGGTGTCTTCGGTGCGTACGATTTGGATGGAGGCGATGTTGCGTCCACCATTTATTACGGCTTGTTTGCCCTCCAGCACAGAGGACAGGAAAGCTGCGGTATTGCAGTCAGCGATACCAATGGACCAAAGGGAAAGGTTGCATGCCATAAGGACATGGGACTTGCTAATGAAGTCTTTGATGAAGAGTCCTTAGACCGCCTTAAGGGCAATATTGGTGTGGGCCATGTGCGTTATTCTACCGCGGGCGGGTCCTTTCGCGAGAATGCACAGCCATTGGTCATCAATTATGTGAAGGGTACCCTGGGCCTTGCGCACAATGGGAACCTTGTCAATGCACCGGAATTAAAAGAAGAACTTTCTTACACAGGTGCGATTTTCCAGACTACAATTGACTCCGAAGTTATTGCGTATCTGATCGCCAGAGAGCGTCTGAATTCGCATAGTGCACAGGAGGCAGTTTCCCGCGCGATGTTAAAATTAAAGGGTGCATACTCTTTGATTATTATGTCCCCGCGTAAATTGATTGCTGCGAGAGATGAGTTTGGCTTTAAGCCACTCGTGATTGGTCGCGTAGAGAATACTTATGTGGTTACCAGCGAAACCTGCGCACTGGATGCAGTTGGGGCGCAGTATATTCGCGATGTACTTCCTGGCGAGGTCGTAACCATTGATTCGACCGGTACGATTCACTCTGATACTTCTCGTTGTACCAATCATTGTGCAAGATGTATTTTTGAGTACATTTATTTTGCCAGACCGGACAGCAATATTGACGGAGTGAGTGTATACCATTCCCGCATTATGGCCGGCCGCATCCTGGCACAGAGCCATCCGGTGGAAGCGGATTTGGTCGTAGGTGTGCCGGAATCCGGTAATGTGGCAGCGCTTGGCTATTCGCAGGAGTCAGGCATTCCGTATGGTATGGCTTTCTTTAAAAACAGTTATGTTGGAAGAACTTTCATTAAGCCAAAGCAGTCGCAGCGTGAAAATTCTGTTAAAATCAAATTGAATGTTTTGCGTGAAGCCGTGGAAGGAAAACGCGTGATTATGATTGATGATTCTATCGTACGTGGTACGACATCGGCCCGCATCGTGAAGATGTTAAAGGACGCCGGTGCCAAAGAGGTTCATGTGCGCATCAGTTCACCACCATTTTTGTATCCATGCTATTTTGGAACCGATATTCCATCCTCCGATCAGTTGATTGCCCATGACCATTCTGTTGAGGAAATCAGAAAGGTTATCGGCGCAGATTCTTTGGGCTATCTGGATATGGACCGTCTGCATGAAATGATCGAGGACCGCATGGATTATTGTGACGCATGCTTCTCCGGCAGATACCCGGTCGAACCACCGACTGAGGACATTCGCGGCGAATACGATAAATAAATGATTAAAGGAGACTTAAACATTATGGCAACAGATTGTTATCAGACCCCCCTTGCTGAGCGTTATGCCAGCAAAGAAATGCAGTATATCTTTTCTCCGGATAAGAAATTTAAGACCTGGAGACTATTATGGATTGCATTGGCAGAGTCCGAAAAAGAACTGGGCTTAAATATTACCCAGGAGCAGATTGATGAATTGAAGGCTCATAAGGATGAGATTAATTATGAGGATGCCAAGGCACGTGAAAAACTGGTTCGTCATGATGTTATGTCCCATGTATATGCATATGGATTACAGTGCCCAAATGCAAAGGGCATCATCCATTTGGGAGCAACCTCCTGCTACGTAGGCGATAATACGGACCTCATCATCATGACGGAGGGATTAAAGCTGGTTCGTAAGAAGCTTGTCAATGTAATTGCGGAGCTTGCGAAGTTTGCGGATGCAAATAAGGCTCTTCCAACCTTGGCATTTACACATTTCCAGCCTGCACAGCCTACTACTGTCGGTAAGAGAGCAACGCTTTGGATGCAGGAGCTTTTACTGGACTTAGAAGATTTGGATCACACGATTGCCTCTATGAAGCTTCTTGGCTGCAAGGGAACCACAGGAACTCAGGCTTCCTTTATGGAATTATTCGAGGGCGATCAGGAGAAGATTCGCAAAATCGATTTGATGATCGCACAGAAGATGGGCTTTGACAGTGTATATCCTGTTTCTGGTCAAACCTATTCCCGTAAGGTAGACACTCGTGTGATTAATGTTCTTGCTGGCATTGCAGCTTCTGCACACAAGTTCAGTAATGATATCCGTCTGCTTCAGCATTTGAAGGAGATTGAGGAACCATTTGAGAAGAATCAGATTGGATCCTCTGCAATGGCATATAAGCGTAACCCAATGAGAAGTGAACGTATTGCTTCTTTGGCCAACTTTGTTATGAGTGATGTTATGAATCCACAGATTACCTCTGCTACCCAGTGGTTTGAGCGTACTTTGGATGATTCTGCAAATAAGAGAATGTCCGTTCCGGAAGCCTTTTTGGCAGTGGATGGTATTTTGGACCTTTACCTGAACATCGTTGATGGCCTTGTAGTATATGATAAGGTTATTTACAAGCATATCATGGCGGAACTTCCATTCATGGCTACTGAAAATATCATGATGGA
>JAZUHV010000198.1:0-3080 GCA_045641925.1 Butyrivibrio sp. | reverse complement strand
CCCGGTGTGATTTCACCCTGGCAGCTCACATATATAGTCTCCTGCCCCGGAAAATGCAGTTCTGTATAATTGTCCTTTGCATTATAGCTTAGTTCCACTGTACGAAATGGGGATGTATCTCCATTTTTCCATTTCTCCACCATTTCTTCTGGAGACTTATCCAATTCAGAGATTTCCAGGAAATAACCAAACTCATAGAAATAGCCATTGTCAGCGCTCGGCACATCATCTATTATCGTTTGAACTGTCGTTTCGCTAGGTTTTACCCCGGCATCCGTTTTCTCGTCACTACCCGATGTAGCATTATTAGATACAGAATTGCTGCAACCAAATAAAAGTGTTGCCACTGCAAGCAATGTTACCAATAAAATCTGTTTCTTTTTCAAATTCACGCCCTCCAACTAGTCAATTACTTCATCATATTTTTCAAATTCCATACCATCTATTTTCCATTGGTGTTCATCGGATGGTGTAAAGCTATTCAAGTCTCTTAAATAAAGGACTAAATGATCGCCCTTCCATTCTAACATCATTTCCACCTTATCAGAGCCCTTTACCGGATTGCCTGTTCCGCGTTCATAAACCGAAAGCTTTTGTGGTGCTCCACTTGGTATCTTTCCCGCTTCATAGCTTGCGATGTATTGCTCGTTATGAGTAATGGTAACCTCCGTCCATTTCTTTTTATATACAATTTCCACTTCCCAGGCTCTTGCAGAGCTTTCCACCGCCTGATACCATTCTGTCTTTTCTCCTGTAATTTCAGGTGCATCATCTTGTTTTTCATCGCCCTGCTGCTCTTGTGAATTACCAGCTACATTGGAAGGTGTAGACTGCGCGCCTCCAGATTGACTACATGCAACAAAAACAACTGAGAACAGTGCTAGGATAAGAAGAGAACTAATTTTTTTCATCGTAATGCGCATTAGCAATTGCCTCCATACAAATTTAATTTTCTATTTTTTCACTTAGAAATATACATCGCGTAACACGTTGCCCAAGAGTCACAAGGCATATAAATCTCACGTTCGTCGATAAAATCTTCCAATATTTCCTGCTTGGTAAGCAGTCGTCCATAGCTTCCATCGAGATTATTAAAACGCAAATCGTTGCAGCCTAAAATATCGAAATAAGCAACCGGGTCGTTTTGATTCAATAAGGAAACACCTTCTTGATAGAGAAGCATCCAATCAACCAATTCCTGCATTGGATTCATCATATTGGAGTGCTTATACAATCTATATTTTGCATCCACAATATTTCCCTTTGTATCAAAAGAGAGCAGAACAGCGTCCGTATTCGCCTCATAATCAAACTGCATATAGATTAAAATAAAATCGTCCGTTGTTGGCGTGAAATACTTTGCATCATCCTCGAGTGTCACAAAGTCATCCGGAAGTACCATTCCGTTCCCCTGCGTTATCGCATTCTTATGGGCATTCACTTTGGAATAATATACCGTCGCCTGATACTGATTTGTTCCCTCTTTCTCCGGCAACTCATATTCATAGTCCTTCGTGAACTCCGAGAAACCAAATCGGTCACAATGATTTGCACTAAATTCATTGCCTTTGGTATGAAGTGTACAACCAAGCAAATCCAGCTCAGAATACGAAGTGAAATGACTTTCTACCGCATAACCGCTTGGAATCTGCGTAAATTTTCGATAATACACGTTTCCAACGCGCTCCATTTTACAGCGCATACCAATCTCATTACACAAACGGTTATAATAACTTGGCATAAGTCGGTCGCAAATAGTAGCCAATCCAGCCATCGGATCAAAGTCGTCCGGACACATATCCACTCCCACCTGGTCAATAAACTGATATGGGTGATCCTCATTGCGGAAATTGGTGGCTATCACGCACAACGCATCCCGCTCGTTCTCAAACTCAGTACGCTCGGAATAAGCCGTAATATCTCCCAAGACCTTGTCGTATTCTACGACACGCGTCACCTTGCACTTAACCAAGTCTGCATCCCCAGAAGGGTCAGTTCCAAATCGAAGCACAGATCCCGGTGGGCGAATGGTAGATGCGGTTCTATATACCACGACCTCAGGAATTTCATAAATCTCAACTCTGAAATCGTCACTCTCTGGCGTTAAATATTCCCTATCCTTATCATTGATATATAGAATTTCGGCAATCTTCTCAGCACCTTTTTCAATGCCATCATCAATATCAAATGCTACAACACCGGTTGCTTCCACTGTTTGCCATGCGTCATTCTGGTCCGCATACATATAGAAAACCAATCGGTCAAAAACGTCCCTTGGAACAGGCAGATTATCACCGCCTGCGATGGTAACCTTTGGATTATTTAAGAAAATTTCAAACAAAAGGCTGTCGCCCTCATCCTTAAATCCACCCCAATCGGACACAATGGTCTTGGAGATATCTCCATAGTCTCCATAGGAAAACTGGCATTGCGCATATTCCCCTCCATCGGCAATCCGTAGCGTGGCAGACGGATTATGGTTTTCATCCAAAAAATCCACCTGTAGCCCGCGGTCAGTAATGAGAGGATTATAAAAATCCTTCTGAATTCTGACACTAATATAGTCCTTATTTGTGTATGTAATGACAATAGGGCTGGCATTTTCCGCCGCTCCTGTCGTTACTTCCTCAGAATCCGCTTGGGACTCATCCGTATTCTCCGGATTAGACACCATATTGGAACCTGTTTCTTTATTGTCGTTCGCAGGCCCAGTCGGTCCGGAGACCGAGTGGGCACAACCTGTAATCAGTATAATCGCCGCACAGATAATGCTCAGCATCCATTTTTTCTTCAAATTCACGCCCTCCAACTAGTCAATTACTTCATCATTTTTTTCAAATTCCATGCCATTGTATTCTAATTCTCTAATCTGCTTACTTGGTTACATAGTAATCAACGACTACCGATTTCGTCTTGACCGTACTATCCAACTGCACGGTTTCCTTAAAATCAAAGGTTTCCGTGTAGTTGTATTCCAAATCTATGTTGGTTGTTCTGCTACCCGGGGTTTTAATATCCAAAGCCTCATAAAGATTGCATAATTTGCCGTCTTTATTCATAAAACCATTCACATCAACATA
>JAZUHV010000197.1:0-5462 GCA_045641925.1 Butyrivibrio sp. | reverse complement strand
CAAATACATCGGCCTTAATTTCATCCTTTACAGAATACTCGGAAGCATTCTCAAGTCTGAACTCTCTTACGAATCTCTTTGGAGCTACGCCAGCCTTCTCGAAGTGACCCTTCTCAGCCTTGGTAACACCATGTCTGTTTCTGATTTCTTTCTTACCATTCTTGTCGGTGTTAACAACCTTTTCCTTCTTGTCAACAAAACCAACCTGAATTGCTTCGTAACCGTCGTTCTCAACAGTCTTAACCTGTGTTACTACACAAGGACCAGCGTGTAATACGGTTACAGGAACGAGTACACCATCTTCGGTGAAGATCTGAGTCATTCCAACCTTTGTAGCTAAAATAGCTTTCTTCATAATTAATTCCTCCTGTTTACAGCGGTTCCCAACTTGGGGAACATTCTAGAACAGATTTACTTGTTCTTCATCTTAATCTGGATGTCCACACCTGCAGGCATTTCCAACTTGGATAATGCTTCTACGGTCTTCTGGGTTGGTGTGATCACATCAATGAGTCTCTTATGAGTTCTCTGCTCGAACTGCTCTCTGGAATCCTTGTACTTATGTACAGCACGGAGAATAGTTACAACTTCCTTCTTAGTAGGAAGAGGAACTGGTCCGCTCACCTGAGATCCGTTCTTCTTAACAGTCTCGATAATTTTCTTAGCTGACTGATCTACTAATGTATGATCGTAAGCCTTCAGTGTGATTCTCATTACTTGATTTGCCATAAAAAAAGCCGCCTCCTTTTCGTATTATGAAAATCCTGATACGAAACAAGTGGTGACTGTACACATCCCCGTGTGTGTCGCGTTTGGCCTTAAGAAAAAGAAGCGCAAAACAACTTCTTCCAAGCAAACCGCATCTTTACACGGTCATCTCCGGTATTCCGGATGGTTAGTTGTACAGTGACTTGTCGTCAGTTTCCTAACTTGACATTCGCTCCACGGAAAACCTACCTCATAAGTAATGGTATGGGTAGCAACCTCACGCTTCATAGCTATCATGTCACAGCAAGTGATATTATAGCGAAAGACTTTCCGAATTGCAACAGATTGGATTGCACTTTTTCAAATACAATCCAAATGCAATTCTTTTTTACGCAATTACCGCGTGTTGTCTTTCTTTCACCTTCTTTTCTGCTTTCTTCAAGCAGTAAATCAATGTCGGTATGATATAGAAGCATGCGCTCACCCACGCCGACTGATCGCAAAAACAGATTGCATTGAATCCGAACATCGGGACAAAGACTGTTGCCACCACAATACGTGCTACCATTTCCACAACGCCAGAGAATACCGCACGTCCGGAATACCCGATGCCCTGCGTTGTCATACGACATACGTTCAGGAATCCAAGACTCCAATAGAAACCGCCCGCACACTTTAAATAAAATGTAGCCGCATCCCAGACCTGCATTGCATTCTCTTCATCCATATTTATGAAGATGCGGACCATATACTTTCCAAGAAAGATCATGACGATTCCGATTATCAAACCATAACTCGCATCAATCGCAACACCCTCGCGAATGCACTTTTTAATGCGATCCGTTTTACCAGCACCCAGATTCTGACCAGCAAAGGTGGATACCGCCGTTGCAATTGCATCAAACGGGCACATCGTCAACTGCTTGATCTTCGTTGCTGCCGCAAATCCGGATACCGCAATTTCGCTGATGCCATTATTCGCAGCCTGCATTACCATCGTACCAATCGCAGTAATGGAATACTGCAGCCCCATTGGTACGCCCATACGAATCATCAGCCCAGCCAGATGCCAGGACCATGTCATATTCTCTTTACGCATGCGCAAATCCTTAACGCGCATATTTATATAGAAGAAACACAATAGTCCGGAAATTCCCTGTGACGTAATGGTTGCAATCGCAGCACCCGCACAACCCCACTGCAATACAAGAATGCACAGGAAGTCGAGTCCAATATTCAATACAGTAGAAATCGCCAAAAAGACAAAAGGTGTTCTGGAATCGCCCACTGCGCGAAGCACGGCAGAGCACATATTATATAATAAGGTACAAGGGATTCCTAAAAACAGAATCAGCAAATACCAGTAGGCATCCTCGAATAAACCGATTGGGGTCTTCATCATTACCAGAATCTGCGGACAAAGCAACGCACAGATTGTGGTCAAAAGCACTGCAATCGCCAGTGTCAGAATACCTCCATGGAAAATGCAGTCACGCATACCCTTTAAATCACCCGCGCCAAACCGCTGTGCGATTGGGATACCAAAACCGCAGGCCACGCCAATGCAAAAGCCCAGCACGAAGAACTGTACACTGGAGCTGGCACTAACGCTGCCAAGCGCCTGATTCCCTAAGAACTGGCCTACAATAGCTGCATCCGCCATGTTATAGGTCTGCTGTAGTAAATTTCCTATTAATAAAGGAAGCGCAAATTGTAAAATCAAGGGAAGGCTCTTTCCCTCCGTCATATTCTTCATGTCGTTTCTCCTTGCTGTAATCAACAGACTGCAATGGCACATTATAAGTTGTTTGTCTTAGAATTTCAAGCACATTTTATTGCGAGTATTCCGGACATAGTATAAAATATCCGTAGATAAAGAGAGGTAATTATTATGTGGATTGCAGATCAATGGAAAGATTATGAAGTAATTGATACATCGAAGGGTGAGAAATTAGAACGTTGGGGCGAGTATATGCTGGTTCGTCCGGACCCACAGGTCATCTGGGACACGCCGCGCACAAACCCATCCTGGAAAAAGCCGAATGGACACTATCATCGTAGTAGTAAGGGCGGCGGTGAATGGGAATTCTTCTCCCTCCCTGAGCAATGGACCATCAACTATCGTGAATTAACCTTTAACTTAAAGCCATTTGCCTTCAAGCATACAGGAATTTTCCCGGAACAGGCTGTAAACTGGGACTGGTGCGCCGAAAAGATTCAGTCCGCCAATCGTCCGGTGAAGGTTTTAAACCTTTTTGCGTATACCGGTGGTGCTACACTCTCTGCTGCCAAGGCAGGTGCACAGGTTACCCACGTGGACGCATCGAAGGGAATGGTCGGATGGGCCAAAGAAAATGCTGCCTCCTCCGGTCTGTCGGATGCTTCCATCCGTTGGCTCGTTGACGATTGCATGAAGTTTGTTGAGCGAGAAATCCGCCGTGGCAATCATTATGATGGCATCATTATGGATCCGCCTTCCTACGGCCGCGGTCCTAAGGGTGAAATTTGGAAAATAGAAGACGCCATCTTCCCGCTGATTCAAGCATGTGAACAGCTTTTGTCCGATGACGCCTTGTTCTTTCTGGTAAATTCTTACACAACCGGTTTACAGCCGGCCGTATTAACTTATATGCTTAGCACCGCCTTAGTAAAAAATCATGGCGGAAAGGTAGAATCCGAAGAAATCGGCCTCCCGGTAAAGGAAACTGGTCTCGTTCTTCCTTGTGGTGCCAGTGGCCGTTGGAGCCGTTAACGGGACTCCACCCACTTAACCTGCTTATAAATATGATCCTGTCTTAATTCCAGGAAATCTCTGATGCACTGAGCGCTGGCGTAGCCACCATTTAGTGCATTTCCTTTATCTCCACTTCCCGGATAGCGGTTAAAGAACTGATCAAACAATGGTCCATATGTTTTTTCATATCTCTCAAGTTCTGCCATTGCATGCTTCTGTTCAAATGCACCATTTGAAAGGCCCTCCAGTTTCTTGCAAAACTGCTTCTTAAAGCCTTCGTTGGTCATTAAAAGCGCAAAGGTTCTTACCGCAGGATTGGTTCCGCTTAATGCAAGCAATCCGTTCGGATTATAATTATCTTCTTTAATAGTATTTACGCCGGCATCGCCTCTGCCGCTCACGCCACCAAATTCCACATCGTAAAGCATCATTCTCCAGCGTCCATCGGCATATGGATTCTTTTTATCCACTTCCAAGCTCTTCCACATGGACCAGTTCTTTCCTGGCCAATCCCACTTATTATTAATCCAGCATTCAATTGCAAAATAATCCATGAAGCTCTGCTCATCGACCAATTTGCAGAAGGCCTTGTAATCATCATCATTGTCTAATGAAGAATATTCACGCCAGGCATCAAACAATTCCTCATAAAAGTAGCCATCATCGGCACCCTCTGGCAATGTGCCTTCATCTAACTTATAGCCACTGCTGTAGGTCTCTGCATCGCCCTTATAAATCACCACATTCTCATCACTTACACCGTAGTGATCATCGAAATATTCAGAAGAATAATCCTCCTCCTGCACATACACGCCCCAGTATTCGCCATTTAAATATACCACGCTTACACGGGAACGTTTGGTTGATACCTGAAGATTGGTCTGTCCTACTAAGTCCTGCCAATAGGTATCATTGAATTTTGAAGTGAATGCACAATTTCCACCAGCACGCAACACTATGGACTTAAAGGAGGCAATGGTGTTCTTATCCTTATCCTTGCAGTCACTGCCCCAAATATTATAATGGAAACGCTTGTCTCCATACTCTTCCCTTGCAATCAGGCGGAAGCTCTTTTGCAAATCAGATCGGGAGTAATTTCCTTGGATGCGGATACCACAATCCTGGCTAATTACGCATTTCATGCTTTCCGGATTGGTTTCATACATTTCCACATGCGCTGTGCGTTCCCATTCTCTTCCTCGGGAAGAATAATTTGCCAAAAGCTTTCTGGTCTCCCCTCTTTTGTCCCATTTTTTGAAGGACTCCGCATAAACTGCACCCTTAACATAGATTCCTGTATGATAATCAAACAAATCATCCGAATTCATGGAAATACTGATTACGGATAAATCCGTACCGGAAGCTTCACAAACCGCCTGCAGACCTTTGATGTGCTCCTCCATCGTGCCGATGAAATAGGTCTGCGAAATAGAAGTGCCCCAGCTGCCATCCGCATTTTTCTGCGCAGCGCGAACTACAGTACACTTATCCACTGCCTTGTTGGAAGGCGGATCAATATAACATCCATCTGAGCCCTCATCGTAATAATTGGTGCAAAACAAGTCTGGGTCCACCGCGGAGACCACATTCGCGTCACCGCTTCTGTCCTTTACAGCTATGGCACCCGTGTATTCCATCGCGCTCTCGCTGGTCATTGGATTCGAACCATCCAGCGTATAAAAAATCTTCGTTCCCTCCGGTGCTATCAGTTCCAGATCAAATGCCTCTTCATATACACCGCCCCACTTAGAGAAGGTCAGTTGGTTGGTTTCAGCCTCATAATCCAGTTTAGGCTCAGTTTTTTGCTCTACTGGCTTTTGGCATGCAAACAGGCCTGCTGCCAATGCCAATATTCCCACCATTACAACAAATCGTTTCTTCATATTCAATCCTTTCCGGTATAATAAAAATGCCTTAGGTACCCACACTATTTAGTGTAAATATCTAAGGCCTCTTCTTATAGCAGAATAATTATATATAAAGAGTGTAAAAAATAGTTTATTGTTCTCCCCCTACATAG
>JAZUHV010000196.1:0-3101 GCA_045641925.1 Butyrivibrio sp. | reverse complement strand
GTATGTGAATCCACTGAATTAAGGAGAATTAATATGGCTGTTAAGTATGTATTTGTAACGGGGGGCGTTGTTTCCGGTTTAGGAAAGGGAATTACTGCTGCTTCCTTGGGCCGCTTATTAAAGGCCAGAGGCTACAAGGTCACCATGCAGAAGTTTGATCCATACATCAATATGGATCCAGGCACTATGAATCCGGTGCAGCACGGCGAAGTGTTCGTAACGGACGATGGCGCCGAAACCGATTTGGACCTTGGTCATTATGAGCGTTTTATTGATGAAAGCTTAACCAAGCGTTCCAATGTAACCACTGGTAAGGTGTATTGGACCGTATTAAATAAGGAACGACGCGGTGATTACGGCGGAGGTACCGTTCAGGTTATCCCACACATCACCAACGAAATTAAGAGCCGCTTCTATCGCAATGATACGGACGACGATATGCACATTGCCATTATCGAGGTCGGCGGTACCGTTGGCGATATCGAAAGCCAGCCATTTTTGGAGTCCATTCGTCAGTTCCAGCACGATGTCGGACATGAGAACGCAATTCTCATTCATGTAACTCTGGTGCCATATTTACATGCATCGGAAGAATTAAAGACCAAGCCAACTCAGGCCTCCGTTAAGGAATTGCAGGGAATCGGCATTCAGCCAGACATCATTATGTGCCGTACCGAGCATCCGCTCGACCAGGGCATCCGCGATAAAATTGCACTGTTTTGTAATGTCCCATCTTCTCACGTTCTGCAGAATATGAACGTGGAAGTTTTATATGAAGTACCATTAGTTATGGAAGAGGAACATTTGGCACAGGTTGCCTGCGAGAGTCTGCATCTGCCTTGTCCTGAGCCTGATTTGGCGGAGTGGCGTCAGATGTGCGAGGACTGGAAGAATCCGAAGGATGAGGTTACTGTTGCATTGGTTGGAAAGTATATTTCCCTTCACGATGCATACATCTCCGTAGTGGAAGCTTTAAAGCACGGCGGTGTATCCAATCACGCTTCCGTTCACATTAAATGGGTTGACTCTGAATTGATTAATGATGAAAATGCTGCCGAAGAGCTTTCCGATGTGGACGGCATCATCGTTCCGGGCGGTTTTGGTTCCCGTGGTATCGAGGGTATGATTTCCGCGATTAAATATGCGCGTGAAAATCAGGTTCCATTCCTTGGCTTATGCTTAGGTATGCAGATGGCCATCGTTGAATACGCCCGCCATGTGGTAGGTTATCACGATGCGCATTCCGTGGAATTAATGCCTGAGACCACCCATCCTGTCATCCATTTGATGCCGGATCAGGAGGGTATCGATGACATCGGCGGAACCCTTCGTTTGGGTGCTTATCCTTGTGTGCTTGCTGACGGCTCCAAGGCAATGGAGTTGTATGGTGCTAAAGAAATTTCCGAGCGTCACAGACATCGTTATGAAGTCAACAACGACTATCGTCAGGCGTTAAAGGACAACGGTTTAGAACTCTCTGGTATTTCTCCAGATGGCAGAATTGTAGAGATGATTGAGTTGCCAACACATCCATGGTTTGTGGCTACACAGGCACATCCAGAATTAAAGTCCCGTCCAAACCGTCCACACCCATTGTTCCGCGGTTTTATTGAGGCTTCATTGGCACACAAGCATCAATAAGGTACTTATGTATCCTTGCACAATCGAATTGTGAATACTATAATCGAGTGGGAGCAGGTTCTCCCGCTCGATTTTTCTATTTATATGCATGGGCTTTGATTTTTAAAGCCTCGAAGGGACTATCTTGAAAGCGGATAAAATCATTTCCACAAACAACAAGAATAGCGACAATACCTTAAAGCAAGGTACCATTCTGGCGGTTGCGTCCGTCCTCTCCCGCATCATCGGTATGCTTTACCGCAGCCCGATGAATCATATCATTGGAGATGACGCCAACGGTCTGTATAGTTATGCCTTCGAGATTTATTCCTATGCATTGATTTTATCCACTTACTGTATGCCTTTAGCGGTTTCCAAGCTCTTATCCGCAAGGTTCGCCACCAAAGAATATAAAAACGGAATGAAAATTTACAAAGGCTCCTTGATGTTCTCCGTCATTTCCGGAGCCATTATGGCCATCCTGATTTTTGTATTGGCACCTTTTATCGAAACCTGGTCCGGCTATGAAGGCCTTCACACACCGCTTCGCGTACTTGCTCCGACAATCTTTTTAGTTGCTCTCGCCGGTACACTCCGCGGATTTTTCCAGAGCCGTAAAACCATGTTACCAACCGCTGTTTCTCAGTTGGGTGAGCAAATTGCAAACGCTGCATTCAGTATCATCGCTCCAATTATTTTGCTACGTTTTGCGGCAACCGCAGTGGACAGTGTGCGCCTCGGCGCTGCTGGCGGAACCATCGGAACCTTAATTGGCGCCGCAGTCGGTGTTGCATTTTTGATTTTCCTGTACGTCATCTACCGCCCACGCATGGCCAAGCATCTGCGCCATGATAAGGTTGGCGAAACCATATCCAACGGAGAGGTTGCAAAACTTTTAGCAGTTACCATCCTCCCGATCATTATGAGCCAGGCTGTATACCAGTCCATCGGAATCATCGATGGAACCATGTTTGGTGTGCTTTATAAAAACGAAGACATGAAAATGCTCTATTCCTGCTACAGCGGAAAGTATCGCCTGATGGTCAATGTGCCAAATGCGATTTCTTCTTCCCTGGCTTCGGCAATGATTCCTACACTGGTTTCCTTGTTCACTCTCGGAAATATGCATGAATTCCGCAAGCGTCTGGCCTCTACCATGAAGTTCAACATGATTATTGCCTTCCCTTGTGCCGCGGGCCTTTGTGCACTTTCCCAGCCGATTTTATATCTGCTGTTCCCAACGACCGACACCACAATTTCCGGCAATATGCTCTTCTACGGAGCCATCGCCGTTGTCTTTTATGCCCTCTCTACGGTCAGCAATGCTGCATTGCAAGGCATGGACCGGCTCAACATTCCACTACGAAATGCCGCAATTTCCATGGTCTTGCACTTTGGCTTGATGCTGGTGCTTTTAAAGTTCACCTATCTCGGCGCTTATTCACTAGTCATTGGAAACATCACGTATCCAATGGTGGTAT
>JAZUHV010000195.1:0-20579 GCA_045641925.1 Butyrivibrio sp. | reverse complement strand
TCATCGTCATAGGTGATGATGAAGAAATGTTTTAATTTGGCAAGCAGTGTATCTGGGGTATACATCCAAAGAGAGGCCTCGGATTGGCTTAAGCCTCGACCGCTTTGCAAAAATGCCAAAACGCCAGGGAGGAACACGAACATAGCCATACACAGACCAAGTAAATAATAACCGGAAGCGATGAGCCATTTGCGAAGGGTGTTGGCAAAGGGAGGACGAATCCCGATTTCATCCGGACAGATGGCGCAGACAAGTGCATAGACGATGACCATCAGGGTAATCATGTAAGTAAAATAAAAGCCCTGACAGGCCAGTACAAAAATAGTCAGCGTCCATAATACAGGCTTCTTTTTCTCGCATAAAAGGTCAAAGCCCATCAATGCCATAGGCAGTCCAATCATTGCGTTCATGAAGAATGGGTGCACACTCATGGCATATAGACCGAAGCCCGACAGAATATATAAAAAGGCACCAAGAAGCGTAAAAAGATTCTGATGTCCCTTATGCTTGCAAAAGAGAAGGAAGGCTAATCCTGCAAGGTACGGACGCAGAAGTAGCAGAAAGGAATAATAGTAAAGCACCGCGGATGCAGGAAGGAAGACAAGTGGGAAATTAAAAGGGTCGGCAATTCCATAATGATACAGGGTGGAAACGATGCCCTGCCCCATGCCGAGCGCCAAATCCCAGGTCGGAACAGAAACATTGCCCTGAAAAATGCCGGCAATGAAATCGCGGTAAAAACGGCTTAAATAGAGCATGAACGGGTAATGCTGGTCAAACGCGTCCCATGCCTGAACGAGTCTGCGACCGAAGAAGGCAGCCACCAGACATAAACCGAGTGCCAATACCGTATAAATTGCACTAAATATGAAAATTGGATTACGAAATAATGTTTTTCTCATAGGCAAAAGTGTAGTATAATATTTGAGGATTTTCAACCTGAGTACGAGGGTGAAAAGTATAAAACGGAAAGTTTTAGGGGTACACATGGGAGTTGGCGGCCAATCTGCAACTGAATTATGGATTTACGCCGATGACGGAATTTCTAAGGACCGCGTGGATGCCCTCGTAAAAAAAACCGGGGCGATGGTTTTAGAATGTGCAGACGAGAACCGACTGACGCTTCATTTGACGGAGAAGGGATTGTTCTTAGAAAAGGATCACCTTTCCATGCAGGGAGATTTGACCAGGCTATTACCAAGGCTGAGGCATAATAACCTGACGCATGAACTTCTGGTAAAAGCATCCCGCATCAGGGGCCTGACAGGAGAATGGATTGCAGTGGATGCAACAGCGGGGATGGGAGAGGATTCCATTTTATTAGCAGCTTCTGGGTATACGGTGTATTTGTATGAATATGATCCGGTTATTGCTGCGTTATTGGCAGATGCATTAGAGCGTGCCAAGGGTGTTCCCGAACTTGCTGATATTGTGAGCAGAATGCATTTGACCAATGGGGACAGTGTGGAGGCCATGAAGCATCTTTCCATTCAACCCGACCTGATTCTGTTAGATCCTATGTTTCCTGAGCGTCAAAAGAGTGGACTTATAAAAAAGAAATTTCAATTATTACAGCAATTAGAGCAGCCATGTGCCAATGAAGAGGATTTGCTGGCGGCGGCTATGGCAGCGGCACCGAAACGCATTGTTATTAAGCGCCCGTTAAAGGGCCCGTATCTGGCGGGGAAAAAGCCAGATTATTCGCTGGACGGTAAGGCGATCCGATACGATTGTATTGTTCTAAAAAGTATTTGAGGAGTGAAGAAATGAAAACAGAAGAGTATGTGGATTCCATAGTAAACCAGACCTGTGAGCTTTTGGGCATTGATAGTCCAACCGGATTTACCGGAAAAGTTGCGGATTATGTAGAGGGGGCTTACCGGAAGCTTGGCTATGAGCCGATTCGCACCGTGAAGGGTGGCATCCTGGTAGACCTTGGTGGCAAGGACAAGGGAAATGCTATTTTGTTAGAAGCGCATGCGGACACATTGGGTGGTATGGTATGCGAAATCAAATCCAACGGACGATTAAAGATTACTCCATTAGGCGGTATGAATGCGAACAATGCAGAAGCTGAAAATGTACGAATTTACAACCGCTTTGGAAAAACCTTTGAAGGAACCTTCCAGCTAGAGAATGCTTCCATTCATGTGAATGGTGAATACAATGATACCAAGCGCAAGTACGACTGCATGGAAGTGGTTATTGACGAAAAGACCAACAGCAAGGAAGACACAGAGAAGCTTGGCATCAGCGTGGGCGATATTGTCTGCTTTGACCCAAGAACCCGTGTGACCGAAAGCGGATACATTAAGAGTCGTTTTCTGGATGATAAATTGAGCGTAGGAATTTTGCTTGGATATGCAAAGTATCTGAAGGAGGAAGGAATAGAACCTGCCAGACAGGTTTATCAGTACATCACCGTGTACGAAGAGGTGGGACACGGTGGCGCCGCATCGATTCCTGCAGATGTGAAGGAGGTTCTTGCTGTTGATATGGGCTGTGTGGGTGAAGGCCTGACTTGTGATGAGCGCAAGGTTTCCATCTGTGCAAAGGATAGTCACGGTCCGTACAATTATGATGTGGTGACTGGCTTAGTGGTAGCGGCCAAGAATGCCGAACTGGACTATGCAGTGGATGTATATCCACATTACGGTTCCGATGCGGATGCCGCACTGGACGCGGGCTATGATGTTCGTCATGGACTGATTGGATCCGGTGTTTATGCATCTCATGGCTATGAGAGAAGTCATAAGGATGGTGTAAAAAGCACATTTCGTTTAATTTGTGAATACATCGGTTAGGAGGATTAGGGAGAATGGAGTATATACTTTATGCAGTAATGGGGTGCCTTCCTGCAATTGCCCTTCTGATATTCATCTTTAAGATGGACATGAAGGAAAAGGAACCGGCAGGCATGCTGATATCCTTATTTTTCATTGGAGTGGGAATTACACTTCCGGCAATCTTTTTTGAAAATCTGGTTACGCTGCCATTTCATTTTGAAGCGAATCAGCAGTCCGGATTTTTCTTTGCTACCGTGGAGGCATTTTTATGTGCGGGCCTTGTTGAAGAGGCTTTGAAGTATTTTGGAGCATATGTCCGCAGCTGGCGCAGTAAGAATTTTAACTGCACGTTTGATGCAATCGTTTATTGTGTATTTGTATCCCTTGGATTTGCATTGGTAGAGAATGTGCTTTATGTAGTACAGAATGGATTTATGACAGGAATTTTGCGTGCACTGACCTCTGTTCCGGGTCATATGTGCTTTGCCGTATTTATGGGTTATTTTATGGGGCAGGCCAGAAAGGCTACCAATGAAGGCCGCAAGGGCGCAAGAATTCGTAATATGATTCTGTCTTTTGTGGTACCATATGCAATCCATGGAACCTATGACTTTTTACTATTTACCGAAAATATGGTTTGTAAGATTATCTGGTTTATTGCATTGGTCCCAATGTTTATCTTCTCATTCCGTCTGATTGTGATTTCCGCAAAGCAGGATGAGTTCATTCTGCCAACCGGAGCACCAACGCAGACGCTTATATGGACTTGCATGTGTGGGCATGTAAATCAGACAAAGTTCTGTGCACAGTGTGGATTACCGATGCCTCAGCCAATGTTTAATATGCCGCCACAGCAAGGTATGCCGCCACAGCAGAACATGCCACCTCAGCAGAATATGCCACCGAGGCGCCCATGATCAATCGCGAGGATATGCTGGAGCTGACGCGTCGAATGACTTCTGCCCGAACGCATCTGGTTCGATTGGCAGGAGCATATATGGATGAAGAAGGCTACCTGGACGGAAATTTTAATGTACATTTTCTGAAATTAAGTGGTTCGGAAAAAGCAAAATGCATAAACATTGCGAAAACCATTCCCTATGCGCCGATGAATAAGAACCTGAAGGAATATCGACTTCCGGCAGGGGCTATGAAGCCCGGAAGCATTTGGCAGCTTTTGTATGCATTAATCGACTGTGAACTAAAGAACGATTCGCTTTTGATGAATTTTTATGAGATGTTGGGAGACTTTTGGGCGCGGTTTGTCCAACGGACGAGGAACAGAACGTTGGTCAGCCTGTCAGTGGGTTTTTATGGCCCTCCTTTAAAAACAGAAGCGCTGACCTTAGTTATGTAAATATTTTTCAGGCTGATGAGAATATGCCGGTGCAGGCCTGGAATCAGGTGTTTGGATTTTAAAGAAAAAGGAGAAGGAATATGAGAGTATTGATTACACAAATCAGCACCTTTAAGAAGGATGTGGAAGCCACCCGATGCGATGCGATTCGCGTGATTGATAAGGCAACTAATACCCTGAGCTTAGAACTTTGCAAGCAGATGACGGAGTCCAAAGGAATTTCCATCGTGCCATATACTGACGATGCGGACCTTCTCTTTCAGTTAGGGCGTATCATCAATGCAAATGATACCTTTGTTGTGGGAAGCCTGTATAGCAAACTTCCAAAAAGCGTGATTGCGGAATATAAGATTGAGCAGATTGGTAAGAAGGGCGCTAAAAAAGCTACTGCATCTGCTGCAAAAAAACCAGCCGCAAAAGCACCTGTAAAGGAAACCAAGCCAAAGACTGAAACCCCAAAGAAGACGGTGAAGGCGGAAAAGCCTGTGAAGGCAGAACCTGTGAAGGCACCGGAAGCACCAAAGAGACCCAGAAAGAAGAAGGGTGAAGATGTAAGCGCGTATATGGAAAGTGTTGGCAAATATTTGCCAGACGTGAAGGGTGATGATTTAGAGTTTGTGATTCGCATGGTACGCGAGTGTGTGAAAACCTGTGGCGATGACCGTATGGCGAAAAGTCTTTGTAAGAGTAAATTAAAGAAAGCCTTTGGCGAATCGGATGGATTAAAGATTTTTGAGACCCTGGACGTGAAATTTGCTTCTGTAAAATCTGCCAGTGGATTGTAAGGAGGGCATATGCTTTTATTTTTTATACGACATGGAGATCCTATCTATGATCCAGATTGTCTGACCCCGTTGGGAAGACGTCAGGCGGAGGCTATTGCCAGAAGATTGTCCCGATACGGTCTAGATCAGATTTATATGTCCAGCTCCGGGCGCGCGATGCAAACGGCACTGCCAACCTGTGAAATGTTAAAAAAGGAAGCGGTAATCTTAGACTGGGCGAACGAGAAATATGCATGGGAAAATATGTCTCTCCAGTATCCGGATGGCGGTAGAACCTGGGCTTTTTTTGACAAAGAATATAAAGACGTGCTGACTTCCAAAGAGATTCGTGCACTGGGTGATCATTGGGATGAGCATCCGTTTTTTGCAGGAGGAACCTTTGCAAAGAGGCACCGTTTGATTGAACAGCAGACCAGGGACTTTATGAAGGAACTGGGCTTTGAATGGTGTGAAGAAAAAGGACAGTATCGAAATCTGAACTTTGATTCATCTTTCAGACCAGATGCAACGCATCGTGGAAAGCGTGTCGCCCTATTCGCACATCATGGGTTCGGAACCAACTTTTTATCCAGAGTGTTGGATATTCCTTATCCGCAGGTATGCCTGAAAATGAACTTCGGCCACACAGGGATGACGGTAATTGAATTCCCGGAGACCGAAGAGTATGTGATTCCGCAGATGCTCACGATGGGCAATGACGGACATCTTCTGGCAGACAATCTGCCAACGATGTATAACAATGATATTTATTTCTGACCTGTGAATTCACGACGGAAATATGTACGACGATATTCCATCGGAGTCAGATGCGTCACCTTTTTAAAAGAGGCGATAAAGTGACTGTGAGTGGAGAAACCCAAATAATTGGCGATGGCGGAACTGGAATAGTCTGAATATCGCAGCATATTTTGGGCAGCATCAATTTTACTATGCAGAATATAATCACCGATTGTAAAACCTGTCTCCTGTAAGAATAATTTACAGAGATAGGTTTTATTCATATGCAGATTCTCGGAGATATCATCCAGCGTAATTTTCTCATGGAGGTGATTGTACACATAATCCATAATTTCGCTGACATGCATGGGAAAACGGGTCTGGTGACGAAAGGATTCCATACGACTGGTGTAATCATAGATGACTTCACGATGCAGGGCAGCAATGTCTGATTCTTTTTCGAGCACATCCAGTCTGCGAATAAAAATATCGGACAAGGTGTAGGCATCTTCCGGCGGCAGACCGGCCTCAATACAAAATCGGGTGATTAAGGAAATGGTGATAATCAGATGGTATTTCATATTACGAATGACATTCTCTGAAAGCTGGCCCATGCCTTCGCTTTGGAGCGGCAGAAACATCTCTGCGACAACCTCCTTATCCCCACGTGCCACAGCATTGTAAAAAGTAAATTCACGTTCATAGGCCAAATGTGAGAGATTGTATTCGCGTTGCCAAAATTGCTCCTGCGTGAGCTCATCTGAAATCTTATTTTTCATGAAATATCCCCTCTTTTTATATAAACATGCAAATTATAGCCCGATTTTTGGCAATTTACAAGAATATTAGAATAATATGGAGAATATTATGATATAAATTTCGTAAATTCTCCCATAAAATTGCCTTTAGAGGTGAAGGATATGCAGACTTGGAAAAAAGGCATCAATATTGGCGGCTGGTTTTCACAGTGCAGCCACGAAGAAGCACATTATGAGCTGTTTGCTAACAAACAGGATATCGCCTGGATTGCGATGCACGGCTTTGACCATATTCGTCTTCCGATTGACTATGAGTTTTTAGAGGATGTCGAGGGCAATCCAATTAAGGAGCATTATCGGAAGATTCATGATGTATTGTCCTGGTGTTCTGTTTGGAATCTGGGCGTTGTTTTGGACCTGCATAAGGCTCCGGGCTTTGATTTTAGCAGTTATGACAAAAATGGTGGAGATCTTTTGTTTATCAGCACCAAGCATAAGAGGCATTTCATTAATTTGTGGGAACAGATTGCTGCAGAATTTTCGAAATATGATTTTGTGGCGTTTGAACTATTAAATGAAGTCGTTAATCTTGAGTATATTGATTCCTGGAATCGACTGATTCGAAAGACCTGTCGTGCGATTCGAAAGACTTCTTCCCAAAATACGATTATTTACGGTGGTGTGGCATGGAACTCTGCCAAGCAGGTTGCTAATTTGACCATGCCGGTGGTGAATGGCGTTATGATGGCGTTCCATTACTACGAGCCAATGCTATTCACACACCAGAGAGCTTCCTGGGTGGAGGGGATGAAGCCGGATATGGAAATTCATTATCCGGATAAGATGGAAAAGTACCGTGAGGACTCGAAAAAAATGGGCTTTCAGGGTGCAGGAATAATGAACTCCACTGCAAAGATGATGGATGCAGCCTTCCATAAAGAATTTGTGGAGGAAGCAGTTAAGACTGCCAGAGCGTACGGTGTCCCATTGTATTGTGGGGAGTTTGGTGTTATTGACCAGGCGCCTGAAGAGGATACCCTTCGCTGGTTCAGGGATATGACGGAACTCTTTGAGCAGGAAGGCATCGGCTATGCGATTTGGAGCTATAAGGGAATGAACTTCGGTCTGTCCGGAGAGCATTACAAGCAGGTTGTGGACGAATTGTTCGCAGCGGATGAGAGCCTTGCCATGGCAAACTAAATTGTTTATTATCGAGATTTTCTCCCTTTTAAAAAAGTATTGCATGGAGGTCCCTATCATATGGTAGGGGCCTCTTTGCATTTTTAAAAGGTTGTGCTATACTATGTCCGTTTTAAAAGGAGCATGCTATGAAGTCTATTTTGATTGCCGATACGACAAAGGAAGAGCGCATTGCGCTGATTAAGGAGTGGATTCCTGATGATGATGGTCTTATGGATACCGACATGGATTTGTGGGATATTTATGCAGATTACATCAATGGAATCAGAGAGATTGCAGAAATTAATGAGTCTATGTCAGGCGCTTATCTGACGGAAGATGATTTAAAGTAGGGGGGCCTGACCATGACAATGGACGAAACCATTAAAAGAATTAACGAACTCTATCATAAGTCCAAGGATGTGGGACTGACGGAGGAAGAAAAAGAAGAACAGGCAAAGCTTCGCCGCGTATACATTGACAGTGTGAAGGCAGGTCTTGGTGCACATTTGGATCATATGTCTATTAAGAATCCGGATGGAACTATTACAAAGGTGAAGAAGATTAAGTAGGGGAGATTCGAAAATGAGACAGACAATTGTAAAAATATTTTCATTAATTGCCATGATTATGGGATGGGTAGCTGTTGCTGTAATGTGGCTGATATTTTTATTACAGGCACCAATCAAGAAACTGTTTGGATGCCCGGACGTTGCAATCAGTCTTGTAATGTTCCCTATTGTTCCTTATGTGCAGACGATTGTGGTAGCAATTATGTGCACCATCGGCTTCTTTGTTATCAGAAGTGCAAAGACGGAACGCAAAGCAATGACGATGGCAATTATTGCGTTAGCGGTGTGTGTGGGATTTAACATTGTTTATCATTACCTGGCCATTCCAATGAATGTAATTATTGCAAATTCGTTTGGAAGCGACTATTTAGTATCCTACAATTCATTGCTTCAGGCAGTGTCTATGTTTGTAACTCCATTCTCCGGAATTGCGAATTTGATGGGAATCCTTACCGCTGGTGCGGTTATTGGAATCGCTACGAAGAAATAACGAAATACCGAATACCTTAAAAAAATGACCGATGAGCGCAATTTGCGCCATGGTCATTTTTTTTGTGGTATGGTTTACCTATGAAAAAGAATGAGCACGTTTTGATAGGAGGAATCATTATGAGTGCAGCAATTCGATGCGAAAGCATTACAAAACAATATGGAGTACTGACTGCGGTTGACCATGTCGGTCTGCAGGTTGAAGAAGGAGAACTGTTTGGGCTTTTGGGTGTGAATGGCGCTGGAAAGACCACGCTGATTCGTATGCTCTCCACCTTAAGCCAGCCAACCGAAGGCACTGCAGAGATTTTTGGAAAGGATATTTTAAAGGATGCTTATGCGGTAAAGCAGATTTCAAATGTGAGTCCACAGGAGACTGCGGTTGCCGGAAACTTGACGGTAAAAGAGAATTTAGAGTTTTTTGCAAGGGCATATGGAATGACATCTGCAGAGACAGAAAAGCGAGTTGCAGAGCTGGTTTCGGACTTTAACCTACAGAATGTTTTAAACCAAAGAGCAAAGACACTATCCGGCGGCTGGCAGAGAAGACTGTCACTTGCAATTGCACTGATTACCTCTCCAAAAATTTTATATCTGGATGAGCCGACTTTGGGTCTTGATGTGCTTGCCAGACGTGATTTATGGCATGCCATCGAAAAGATTAAGGGAAAGATGACGATTATTCTGACCTCCCATTATTTGGAGGAGATTGAAGAGCTGTGCGACCGTGTAGCCATTATGGTGAGCGGAAAGGTAGTTGAAATCGGCACCGTGGAAGAAATTAAGTCTAAGACTGGCGAAGAAAAGTTTGAAGATGCCTTTGTAAAGATTGTGGAACAGGAAGGAGGCAGCTTAGTATGAAAGCCCTCAATTTTGTAAAGAAGAATCTGTTAGAAATGGTTCGCGCACCATTTATTTATATTTTTTGCGCAGGCTTTCCGATTGCAATGATGGCAATGTTTGCAGTCATCAACCATTTTTCAGGAGCGGCAAGCCTGGAAGTATTTAAGCTGAAATCCCTGTTACCAGGTTTGATGATGTTCTCATTCTCCTTTGCGATGCTGGTGATGAGTTTGACGGTTTCGAAGGACCGCTCTGGAGCATTTTTGATTCGTCTGTACATATCTCCGATGAAGACCGGGGACTATATCATTGGATACTTGGTTCCGGGTTTGATTGTAGGTATTGCGCAGGAAATCGTAACCATATTGTCTGGCTTTGTGATTAGCCGCTTTACGGGCGAAGAATATATTACCGTTACACAGGGACTGCTTTTATGTGCAGAGATGCTTCCGCAGATGCTTTTCTTTGTAACGTTAGGAATTCTTTTGGGAACGGTAATGAATGAGAAGAGTGCGCCGGGTATCACATCCATTTTTATTTCCGGATGTGGAATCTTAGGCGGCGCGTGGATGCCTTTGGATACGATGGGTGATTTTGAAAAGTTCTGTTCGTTCCTGCCATTTTATCCGGGCGTATATTTAGGCCGTATTATCACCGGAGCCAACCATTCCATTCAGGACATGATGAATCCGGTGGTAGAGCCATATATCTTTGATGCGCTGGCTAAACAGAGTGTGATAGTGCTAGCCGCTTATACGGTTGCGGTAGTTGTGCTGTCTTTGGTTGCCTTTGCACAGAAGGTGAAAAAGGATCAGAAGTAATTAATCCGCCAAACGCTTTAGCTTGGAAACAGGCTGAACGAGTGCGGCAAAGAGCACGATATTCGCAGCATATTCAATCGCAAGGCCCGGAAGCTGTGCAAGTCCCGCTATAAAGCCGCCATAAAGGAAACCACCCACAAGTGTGTAACCAATCAGCGGAATCAAATTGGCAATGGCGCAGGCAGCAACCTTGCTCCAATATTTTCCGCCAAAGGCTTTGTTTAGGCCATAAAATGCGGCAGCCATAGCGGTTTTGATGACTAACGTTGGAACGGTGTAGATTGGATAGGATGTTAAATCCGCTAAGCCGGCACCGACACTACCGATGATTAACCCATATGGGAACGGAAGAATAACGCAGGAAAGCAGAATAACAGTATTTCCCACATTGAAGTAGCCAAGTGGGATGGGAACCTGTAAGAAGCGGGTCACCACAAAGGTGAGCGCTAAAAAGACTGCGGTAAAGGCTATTTTTTTAGTTGTAATTTTCATGAAGGATGCCCCCTTTACTTTTTGTTAGGAAGAGGGTATCCTTTTTTTGATACTATTTAAATAACCATATTTAGAAAGAATGATATAACCAGATGAATTATCAAATTGATGCAGCTTCAAAGGAACCAGCCTACCTTCAGCTTTATCGAATGCTTCGAAAGGATATTGTGGAGAAGGTATACCGACTAGGAGAGAAACTTTCGTCCAAGCGCACGATATCCGCAGAGACGGGTGTCAGCCTGATTACGGTGCAGCATTCATTGGAACTGTTATGCGATGAGGGCTATCTTGAGGCACGGGAACGAAGTGGATACTTCGTGGCATACAGGACTGAGGATTTTTATGACAGACCGACACCGCAGGTGACTGCACTGCCGTCAATGGAGCCGTTGGCTATTGGAGCAGGCGCTTTTTCTTATGATATGCTCACGAAGACCATGCGCAGAGTGCTACAGGATTATGGGGAGAAGCTCTTGGCACGAACCGATCCGCAGGGCGCGTGGGAATTGCGTGTGGAACTGGCGTCGTATATGGCCAGAAACCGTGGAATGCGGGTGGACCCTGCACAAATTATTGTCGGTGCAGGTGCCGAGTATTTGTATTCCTTATTAGGTCAGCTGTTTCCTACCCAGTCTGTCATTGCGGTGGAGGACCCGGGCTATGAAAAAATTGCCAAGGTGTACACCGTAACGGAGCATTGCGTGGATTATCTAAAGATGGGAGCGGATGGTATCCTGTCGTCGGAACTGGAACGCACGAGGGCAAGCATCCTGCATGTGACGCCTTTTCACAGTTATCCAAGCGGCGTGAATGCATCGTCCTCCAAAAAACAGGAGTATTTGCGCTGGGCGAAACCAGACCGCTATATTATTGAAGACAACTATGATTCAGAGCTGACGGTCTCCTCCCGTATGGAGGACCCACTTTATTCCCTGGACGAGGGGCAGCATGTTATTTATTTGAATACCTTTTCCAAAACCATCGCGCCATCCATCCGTGTGGGCTATATGGTACTGCCGGAGGCACTTCTACAGGAATACCAAAAGAAATTGGGATTCTATGCCTGCACGGTACCGGCATTTGAACAATATCTGATTGCGGAGCTGATGCGAAACGGAGAATTCGAACGCCACTTGAATCGCGTGCGCAGAAACCTGCGAAAGCAAATAAAGTAAATATATTGAACTATTTTAATCTTTCTATGGTATAATGATGCCGAAAATGTGAAAAGGAGGTCAAACCGCTTACAATTGGTTTGAGGGATAAGAATGTTAGATGTAAATCATGTAATTAAAAAATACGGAAAGCATACAGCGTGCAACGATGTAACTTTTCATTTGAACCCGGGAGATATGACGATTCTTCTTGGACCAAATGGCGCTGGTAAGAGTACCATTATGAAATCCATCATGGGATTTCTTCGTTATCAGGGACAGATTACTGTGGATGGTCTTGTAAACAAGACTGTGGATGCGAAGCGTATTTTGGGCTTTGTTCCGGAAATTCCTGCGTTGTACCCAAATCTTACGGTTGCAGAGCACATGGAGTTTATTGCCCGCGCTTATAAGATGACGGACTATAAAGATCGAATTGATATGCTTTTGGATCGTTTTGAACTTTCTGATAAGAAAAAGAAGTTTGGCGATGAGTTGTCCAAGGGTATGCAACAGAAGTTAAATCTTTGCATCGGCTTATTGCCAGATCCGAAGGTTTTATTATTAGACGAGCCAATGATTGGTCTGGACCCACATGCAATTAAGGAGTTAAAGAACATCATTGAAGAAATGCGTATGTCTGGCAAGACCCTACTTGTCAGCACCCATATTATCGACAGTGTGGATATGCTTTGGGACCGCACCATTATTATGCAGAAGGGCAATGTGAAGGCAAACGTTACAAGGCCAGAATTAGAAACCAGAGGCATCAGCCTTGAGGACCTGTTCTTTGAAGTGACCGAGGGAATCGAACGCGAACAGGCAGAGGAGGCGTAAATGAGACTCTTTCTATATTATGTGGGGCATACCTTTGTCAACACCATCAAAAAGATGATGAAGACCTGGGTTGCCATTATAATAATGATTGCTGTGTTTGGAGTAATCGGTGGAGTTATTGGTGGCGCCATCGGAAGTGCGACATCCAAACATGAGCAGGAAACGGAGACCTCCGATGCGGGCGATGTGGACACTCCTGGCACAGAAGTGGAGGAGCCTGAAGAGGAAGGCGGGTCTTTCTTTAGCTTTTTGTTTACACAGGGTCTGGAGCGCAATGATATTGTGGAACTGGCTATCTCTGCATTAATGTTACTTATGATTGTCCTGACTTTGTTAAACGGAAAGGGCTTGGAGGAGGTTTTCCAGCCAGCCGACGTGCCAATGCTATTTTCGGCGCCGATGAAACCGCAGTCGGTTATGATGTTTCGTCTGACCACAACGTTAGGAATGCAGGTTGTTTTTTCTCTGGTTATGGCGTTCCAGATTCCAAATCTAACGCTGAATGCAGGGCTACCTTTGTTTGGTGCCATCTCCCTCATTATCGGATGGATGATTTTAGCAGTATTTGTAACCCTGTTACAGGTATTTTTGTACTGTGTGGTATCTACGAATGCAACTGCTAAGAAGAATCTGACACTTTACATTGGCATTTTCTTTGGGGCTATAGCCGCAATCTATTTGGTTGTTGTGGTAATGAATGGCAATGATTTATTAAAGGCCGCAAAGATTATGTTTACCGGAACGGCTGGCTACTGGGTACCATTCTTTGGATGGATTCGTGGATTCTGTATGAATGCAATCACTGGAAATATGCTGTGGTGCATCCTTTTTTTGGCGATGAATCTTGCCGGTATGGCAGCAATGGTTGCCATTATCTGGAACCTCAAGGTAGATTTTTATGAGGACGCGTTGGTAGCTGCCGAACGTAAGGCAAAGAAGATTGCCAAGGCGGTTGCAAGCAGCAAGGGCGAGGTTGTAGAACGCGATAAGGCTAGAAGCCAAAAACTGAATCGTGATGGCTTCCACTATGGAAATGGTGCCAACGTGTTCTTCTTTAAGACTTTATTTAACCGTTTCCGCTTGGCGTGGTTTAAGTTCTTAACCAAAACCATGCTGGTATATTTGGGCGTAACCATTTTTGTCATAGTATTATCGAATATAAAGAATGTTTCCTTTGGCTTTACGATTGCCTGCTGTGCAATGATTGCCGTGACGTTCTTCCGTTCTTTGGGCAATCCTTTGCAGGAGGATATTAGTAAGGAATTCTTTATGATGGTTCCTTCCAGTACCAGAGCAAAGCTGTTCTGGTCCCTCTTGGGCGGTTTGGCGAATTCCGCACTGGATATGATTATTCCGTATCTGGTTGTGGTTATCTGCATGCGTCCACCAGTTTTGGAAGCCGTTTTATGGTTCCCGTTCATACTTACAATTGATTTGTACGGAACCATTACCAATACATTCGTGCATCTTTCCGTGCCGATGACATTGCCAAAAACCATTCATACCATGATTCAGGTAATGTTCATTTACTTTGGCATTACACCAGCAATCGTATTTGTAGTCGTTGGACTGATTTTGGGCAATTTTGCAATGTTTTTAGGTATTGGTATATTAGCCAATCTTATGGTATCATTACTATTGTTTATGTTGACACCGTTGTTATTGCAGAACGGTCGCAAATAAATAAAAAAATGACTTACGGAGTGTATTGATTCATGGATGATGAATTAAGATTAGCGCTTGCGAAAATCGCAGCAAAGCGACAGGACGAACAGGAATTTGATTTGGCTTGTCAGATGTACGGGGATCTGCTGAAAAAGTGGCCGAATGAGGCGCAAATATACTGGAATATGGCCCTTTGCGATTACAGAGTGGTGTATACGGTGGAAGCATTGGATGCTGATCCGGAAATTTCCTGCTACGATGTGATTGACCAGCCATTTACACAGAATGGTCATTTCCAGAGAGCAATGGAACTGGCCGATACGGATTCCGCCATTCGCTATCGTGAGATGGCCGGAAAAATTGAAGCCTTCCAGCGTGAGTTAAAGGCGCACTCAGCAAATCAGTATGATGTTTTTATCAGCTTCAAAAAGTCAGACGGTAATGGAAATATGACCGAGGACTATACCATCGCTAAGCGCTTGGAGAATGAGCTGCATGAAAAATATCGTGTATTCATGTCCGAGTTTTCATTAAGTGAAGATAATGTTGCCGATAACTACAATACCTCTATCTATAACGCAATTATTTCTGCGAAGTACTTTATTTTGCTGACCACAAAAGAAGAGTATTTGAACACCATTTGGATTGCCAATGAGTGGAAGCGTGGAAATTATCTTGCCAAAAAGGATCCGAGACGTCATAAGATGGTAGTGATCTGCCGCGAGGATGTATTGGGACGATTCCCTGCACCGATTGCTAAGAGAGAGGCACTCGGCTTCCGTGATGTGGAGGATGCGGTACATAAATTAAAGATGTACTTTGAAGGAAACTCCCGCTTTGACAGAATGGAGAACCAGGTAAATATCGTTCGTGATTACCTGGCACACAACCGTTTTGAAGAAGCAGCCAGAAAGTGCGATGAAATTGTCAATATGGACAATACCTACGCGCAGGGACATTGGCTTAAGATGATGTCTTTACTGCGCTGTACGGAAGAGAAGCTCCCTACCATGGGTGTTGATTTTACACCGGGACGTGCGAATGGCCCTTATATGTACAGCTTCGATCTGGCAATTAAATATGCAACGGCTGAGCAGCGTGAGCAGTACCAGAAGATTGCGGACTGCTGTATGACCAATCTTGCCAACCAGTATAGTTATGATGGTACCATGCGGGATTGGATGCAGAAGCTGAGGGGAGATATTTCAGCAAAAATTGATCCGTTTGCAGTAAAATCCAAAAAGATTCTCCAGATTATTAATTCTAAGAGTTATATGGCACCAACGATTGTTTCGCTGGTATTATCGGGAGTGGTTTTTTACTTCTACGATGCCATCAAAGGATGGCTGATATCGACAGGCGATTTCTCTATATTATGGGCAGGTATTTTAGGTATTGTTTATAATTTCCTGATGATGTCTGCCTGGTCACATATTCGAAAGAATAAGGGCGGAATGTTCTTTGCATTTTTGCCACTGAGCATTGCCCTGATGATTGGTGCAATGGCGCTGTATGCTGTTCTGGACAAACCAATGATGCTGGATATTATGCGCATTGTTCCTTTAGGAATGGCAGGATTATTCCTGGTGAATGATATTTTACAGCTTGTATTTAAGTCCAAGAATAAGAAGAAGTTCCAAATCATTTCTGGGGAATTGAATGAAATGCTTCGCATTTCTGTGGAAAAGGCATGTGAGGATTTGGATGTTATTAATAAGGACTTTGAATCCAAAAAGCCGGTTCCAAATGCAATTCTTCACATGGCAGGTGCAACGGATGTAGAAAATATTGTGCATACGGTTGCGGCAGAAAAAGGCTTCGCAAAAAAATAATCTGAATTTTAAACCATTGGTTGAAGGATTTTTAAAAAAAGTGTAGTATACTATTTTGTGACCGTAAATAGTGTAAGCACCATTCACCCAATGGAGGTAGGATTATGAACAAGAAGTTTACTGTAACCGTAATCTCAATTGACACTGTTGCGACCGGCCGTAATATTAAGGCCCTTTGTCGTGCCAACGGAATCCGCATTGCGGACCTGGCAGATGCCCTGTGCATTTCACCACAGGCCGTCTACGGATGGATTCGGGGAGAGAAAACCCCATCGTACGACAATGCGAAGGCAATTGCCGAGCAATTGTTTCACATCAGTGTAGATGAATTATATGTGATGTGCGGCGAGCACAGATCTTTGGAGGAGGACGAAAAGTCCTCCTCCGTTCATTTTAAGGGCCCCTCAGAGGGCCCTTTTGATTTAGTGGCATAATGAACCGATTTATGGTACAATTTTAATGTATATGACTTCTTAAGAATGGAGAATTTGTATGAACGACAATAGTAGTAAGGGTTTCTTATGGATCATTCCTGTTGTGGTCATTGTATTCGGTGTCTTATGCGTCACCGGACTTATGGGCTTATTGCCTTCCGGACTCGCAACATTGATGAAAATCATTGGAATTGCCGCGATTGCAATCGGAGTGATTATTTTAGCAATTGTAATAGCAGTAATTATTATTGCTGTGAAATCCTCCCATGAAAAAGAGGATACCAATCTGGAGGACAAGGCACAGGTCCGTAAGATTATTACTGAAAAGGAGAAGGAGCTTTCCAAACTTCGCTCCACGATTTCCGTGACGAAGATGAGCCTTCGCAGAACAGAGGACCGTGTCAAACTGATTAAGGGAGAGCCGGACTTTGAAGAGGATTATAAGGAGCTTTTGAGTGAGTGTGCAGACCTTCAGAAAATCATCGATGAAGCGGAGCATTCGGCTTCCGAGCTGCACAAAGAGATTTTGCAGCTAAAGCAGCGTAAAAATTCGGCGGAAGCGAAATTTAAAAAAGCAGAATATATCCGTGAGGATTCTGAGAAGGTGGATACACTTGAACAGAAGGCACAGCGGGAAGAGGACATGGCAAATGCATTGTTGGAGTTAGAGGGAAAACGCATGCAGTAAACGCCTGGAAGGGATTATGATGAGAAAAACAAAAATTATATGTACAATTGGCCCGGCCTGTGACAATAAGGAGACCCTGTCACAGATGTGTAAGGCGGGCATGAATGTTGCGCGCCTGAATTTCTCTCATGGAACACATGAAGAGCATCAGGTAAAGATGGATTTGGTGAAGGAGGTTCGCGAAGAACTGGATTTACCAATCGCATTACTACTGGACACCAAGGGACCGGAATTCAGAATCGGAACCTTTGCAGAAGGAAAGATTCAGTTAAAGGATGGAGATACCTTTACCTTTACGACCGAGGATGTTGTGGGCGATGAAACCAGAGTTTCCGTATCCTATAAGGACCTTGCTAAGGAAATGGAACCAGGTGAACGTATCTTAGTAAACAATGGTCTGGTTATCTTCGAGGTACTGGATACTACGGATACAGAAATCCACTGTACTGTTATCACCGGTGGTGCATTATCTAACCGTAAGAGCATGAGCTTCCCTAACAAAGTATTAAAGCAGGTGTTCTTAAGCGAGCAGGATAAGAGCGACTTATTATTTGGAATCAAAAACGATGTGGACTTTGTGGCAGCATCCTTTGTCTCCAACAAGCAGGATATTTCCGATGTCAGAAACTTCTTAGATGCAAACGGTGGTGCGTCCATTAACTTAATTGCAAAGATTGAGAACCGTGCAGGCGTGGACAATATCGATGAAATCTGCGATGTGGCCGATGGCATTATGGTAGCGCGTGGTGATTTGGGCGTGGAGATTCCTTTTGTGGAGGTCCCATCCGTTCAAAAATATTTGATTAAAAAGTGCAGACTTCTCGGCAAGCGCGTCATTACCGCGACCGAGATGTTAGAGTCCATGTGTAACAACCCTCGCCCGACCAGAGCAGAAATTTCTGATGTAGCAAATGCTGTATATGACGGCTCCTCCGCGGTTATGCTTTCTGGTGAAACAGCAGCGGGTAAGTATCCAGTGGACGCAGTTCGTAATATGGCGGAAATTTGTGAATTTACCGAAGGAAAAATTGATTACGCAACTCAGTTTGCAAAGAGCTCCTTTAAAATCCGTAATAACTTGGATGCGGTGTCTCATGCGACCTGTGCAATGGCGATTGATGTAGATGCAAAGGCTATTGTGGTCAATTCCGTGTCCGGAAGCACTGCACGTATGGTAAGTCGTTTCCGTTGCCCATGCGATATTATTGGAACGACTACACATCGTAAGGTATGGCGTCAGCTGAATCTGAGCTGGGGCGTAATTCCGGTTATGTTTGAGGAATTTCAGAGCGTGGATGTAATGTTCTATCAGGGCTTAAAGGAAGCCAAAAGAATTCTGTTACTGAAGGAAGGCTCCAATGTGGTTCTGACCGGTGGACAGATTGGCGTATCTGGAGGTATGACAAATACCATTAAAGTTGAAGTAGTAAAATAATTTATATAATCATAAAGGAGAGTAAGGCATGACAGATTTAACAAACAGATGGGTACTCATCACAGGAGCAAGTAGAGGAATCGGCAGACTGAGCGCATTGTTTATGGCGAAGCAGGGCTGTAATCTGATTCTTCACAGTAGAAAATTAGAGGGTACCGCAGAACTCCTTGCCGAAGTGAAGGCAATGGGCGTGGAGGCATATTCCGTAGCCGCTGAACTTTCTAGTGTAGAGGAAGTTGCAGCAATGCTAAAGGAAATTGACGAGCGCGGAACCGTGGTTGACGTGGTATTAAACAATGCGGGCCTTCAGATTGGTTACAGAACGGATTATTTGAATACCCCTCTGGATGATTTCCCAATCAGCTTTGCGATTAATACCATTGCACCAATGCAGATTTGCTATCATTTCCTGCCAGGAATGATTGAGAGAGGCTTTGGACGTATTTGTAACACCACCAGTGGTATTGCATTAGAGGCCGAGCAGGCAGGATATTCTGCAGCAAAGGCAGCATTGAATAAGGTGACCATCGACCTTGGTTACAAGTTAGATGGAACTGATGTAATCATTTCTCTGGAAGATCCAGGCTGGTGCAGAACGGATCTTGGTGGACCACACGCGCCAAACGCACCAGAGTCTGCAATCCCGGGCATTGTCGTAGGTGCATTTGTGAATGATAAAAAGTCCGGACGTTCCTTCGGAGCACAGGATTTTGCAGGACTAACATTAGAAGAAGCGGTTGCCAAGGCAGAGGCTATGCCAAGCCCATATAATCGTTAATAAGAACAGGGTGGATTAGGTACATGAAGAATATTATTTCCAATGTAGTGACGGCACTTGTCATCATTGCGTTGCTTGTTATGAGTATTTTATCAGGATTTCAGTTTGACGCATTACAGTTAGAGACCTTAAAGATTGTGGGTATTATCTGTGCAGCGGCAGCATTGTACTGCTTTGTGGTTGGTGAGATTAGCCGTAACAATTCCCAGATGGACAAAATCTGGAGTATTATGCCAATCGCTTATGCATGGGTGATTGCCGTAAAGGGTAATATGCAGCCAAGACTGATTGTGATGGCTGTACTGGTAACCCTTTGGGGGATTCGTCTTACCGCAAATTTTGCCAGAAAGGGTGCATACTCCATTAAATTCTGGTCCGGAGAAGAGGATTATCGCTGGCCAATTTTAAGAAAGCATAAGCTTTTAAGTAATAAATTTGCCTGGGCGATGTTTGATTTATTCTTTATCTCTATTTACCAGAATGCATTGGTATTATTAATTTGTTTGCCAATGGTAGCGAGCATGTCCTCCACCATTCCTTTTGGTGTGATGGATATTGTGGCGGCTGTATTGACTGCGGGATGCATCATCTATGAAACGATTGCTGATGAACAGCAGATGAAGTTCCAGACCACGAAGTGGAAGATGATTAAGGAGGGCAAGAAGCTAGAGGAGCTTCCTGCACCTTATAACAAGGGCTTTAACACGAAGGGTCTTTGGTCTGTGAGCCGTCATCCAAACTACTTTGCGGAGCAGTCTACCTGGGTATGCTTATATCTCTTCTGCATCGGTGCAGGTGTAGTCAAGTATGGAATCTTCAACTGGTCCATGATTGGATGTTTAATGCTGATTTTCTTATTCATGGGAAGCTCCATGTTTGGCGAGAGTGTTTCAGCAAAGAAGTACCCTATGTACAAGGATTATCAGAATCAGGTATTCAAATATTTTCCTTTCAGAA
>JAZUHV010000194.1:0-4331 GCA_045641925.1 Butyrivibrio sp. | reverse complement strand
CACGCCAAGGTCCATCAAAAGTTCAAGGCTCTTTGCCGCCTCTTCCTTTACCAAAGTTACTTTCTTGGAGCCGTACCCATAAGTATATCCCTTAACTTCCATGTTGAATCCTCCTGCAATCCATATCGATGTCGGTGTGCTTATTATCGCATGCCCTTTCCATGAATGTCCATAAGATAATTGTTCAAATTTGCTTTTCCGTGCCTTGAAATCACAAGTCGCATTGGCTACAATCGTCTTATGAATATGAAAAATACAAAAAAAGAAATTAAATATATCAACTATCGCAACTACCTGCTTCATTTTATTGTAATGGGGATGATTCTGCTGCTTGTGCTTTTAATGAGTCGCATCAGCATTGTATTTTGCAACAATTATGCAACGATGGTATACCCTCGCGTGATTGGTGCGCAGCGTTTTCTCTTTGGACAGGTAGCGCTTCCATGGTTCAATGTCCTTATCATCCTTGGGATCGGTCTTATCGGATTTTCCTTGGGACGCATTTTATATACCGTGATACGGTATCGGGAACCGGTAATGCGTTTTCGAATTATTTATCGTTTAAAAAAGACAGGCTTAAACTATGCCTGCCTGCTTTTATTGTCCGGTATCCTTTTTATGTTCTTTCAGGGTGTCCTGTACCATCGTCTGGATTTTTTTGTAGCACATCATGAAGCAACTACCCACGTACTTACAAAAGAACTGACCGATGACGAATTGCTCCTAAATTTATCCGAGACCATCCAGACCGCAAATGAATTATCCAATCAGATTTCGGTAGATTCCAAAGGTTTCTTTACGCTTTCCGATGCAAACGCACTCTCTCAGGAAACCAAACTGGCCTTTGATCATCTTAGAACCAGTTACCCGGGAATCCATGCCAATCTGCCAGTTCCAAAAAAGGACTGGGTAATCGGTGTAAGCCATTGGAACAAAACCCTCGTTTGCAGCAATATTCTGACCGCCGAGGTCCTATATCAGCCGGATGCCTCAAACCCTGCCCTACCATACCAGTTATGCTATGAGACCGCTAAATTCTCCGGCTTTATATCCTCCAAGGAACTTGTTTACATTGCAAATGCCGCCTGCAAAGCAAGCGGCATCGTGGATTTTCAATATAGCAGTGCTCTGGTTACGCTGCATTCCTTACAGGAAGAAGCCGTTTTACGAAATCTTGACTGCAGTGTGCTTCCTAAGCTTCTTCCACAGTGTGAACAGGATCTCCAACACATAAGGTAACAGCCTGTGGGATAACTCGGATGGTGGTCTTTGTATGTTCTCCGCCCTCCTCACCGTCCAAACTCCAGGCAATCGGTTCAACACTGTCAAAGGTAATCTCGGAAGTGGTAAACCGAACAATCAAAGGATCCTCCTTTTCCCAAATAATTGCCTGCACAATCTCATGCAGTTCTGCCGGGGTTGATGGTGCACGCACCAGTACAACCTCAAACACGCCATCAGTCAGCGACACTTCTTTTCCCGTTAAACCACTAAAGCCACCCACGGTAATGGTATTTGTTACCATTCCATAAATAAATGTACCTTCTATTTCATGACACGCATCAAATGCTCTTAATCGGTAATTCTTCGCCTCCTGAATACTTCTAAACCCTTCCAAAACATACGCCTGATGTCCCAAAAGATTCTTTGCACTTTGAGAAGTTTTGTAGGATGTATCCGTTAATAAGCCAAAAGCTGCAACATAATTAAAGCTTCTTCCGTTAAATTCACCGACATCCACCTTCGCAATATTCTCCAGGGTCACCAGTTTAGCCGCCTTAATTAAATCCTTAGGGATGCCTAAGCTACCGGCAAAATCATTGGTTGTGCCGGTTGGAATATAACCGATTGGCGGAAATTCCCCTTCGACAGAACGTCTGGCAGCAATAACTTCATTCAAGGTTCCATCACCGCCACTGCATACAATAAGATCAAAATCCTTCCACCAGGCCAGGACACGTTCATAGCCGTCGCGGGCTTTTTGAGTCGGATAAACCGTCACCAGGTAATCAGCCTTGGTAAAAATATCTAAAATTGCATTTAACGAATTTTTTAATAACCCTTTTCCGCTATGGGGATTGTATACAAAAAGCATTTTCTTCATGGAACTTCCTCCATTAATTCTTTCCCTCTATCTATAGTGTACGTAAGAACGACTTTACGCACCACCCCTTTTGCCTTAAAATACTATAAAGAATATCTAAAAATTTTATTAAGGAGTTTGTATGGATTTAGAAATACTATTCGCTTTACAGAATGCAAGAACGCCGGCGCTCAGCGCGTTTATGAATGTCTGCTCCTATCTTGCACATGAAATTTTGGTCGTTGTTATATTATGTGCCCTTTACTGGTGCTTTAACAAGGAAATCGCTTATCGACTGAGTTTCTCCTACTTTGTCTCCGGAATGATTGTTCAGGGACTAAAGGTGGCTTTTCGTGTTCCACGTCCATGGGTGCGTGATTCCCGCCTGTTCGTAGACAAATACGCTGAAGAAGCCGCAACAGGCTATTCCTTCCCAAGTGGCCACACACAGACCGCTACCTCCCTTTACGGCGCAGTTGCCTTTTTCTTAAAGAAATGGTGGGCATATCTGGCGGCATTTGTCATTGTCGGACTCATTATGTTCTCGCGCATGTTCTTGGGCTGCCATACTCCGCAGGATGTCGGGGTATCCTTCCTCATCAGTTTCATTTTGGTCGTTGTGGTATCCGTAATTTACGATCATGTAAAGGTCACTCCTACGGTTCGCACCGTGGTGTTCCTTTTACTGGAAATTGCCTCCATCGCGATTTATGCCTTCACTGTATATAGCATGTACTCCGGCAGAGTACTTCCCGAGGATTATAACAATGCGTACGATGCGATTAAAATCGCAGGCTCCGGAATGGGTTTTGGTATCGCGTATTATCTGGAGAGAAACTTCTTAAACTTCAATCCACGCCAGTCTAAAAAGGTATGGGTAATCATTTTAAAGATTCTCGTTGGTGCAGGCGTTGCGCTCGCATTGAAGGAATTGCCTAAGAAGCTGATCACCGAAACATCCCCAGCCGGACTCGTTGTGATGATTCACACCATTCGCTATATTTTGGCAATTCTCTGGGTTGTATACATCTACCCATTAATCTTTACGAAGATTCTGAATAAGAAATGCAAAGCTCAATAAACCGGTCTTCAACCTTTTGAATTTTTGCTTTACCAGCGGTTTCCTCCGTGATTGTATGAATCACGGCTGCGGAACCGCTTTTTTGTATATCTGCCACAAACGTGACAACGTCCGTATAAATTGTATCCACAACCGTCGTATCAGAGTTCTCCGAAAGGATGCGCTGCAGTTTGCCGATGGAATTATAATCCGTCAAAATTTCGTAACGCTCCCCTTCCACAATGGATACAATATCCGAATGAGAAAGAGCATCCTTTGCTGCCTTCTGATATGCACGGACCAATCCACCGGTTCCTAGCAAGGTTCCACCAAAATAGCGGGTTACAATAATCAGACAATTGGTCAGATGTGCCCCGGTAATAACTTCCAGGATTGGCTTTCCCGCGGTGCCAGAAGGTTCTCCATCGTCTGAGCTCTTTACAATCTCGCCATGGTTTCCAATCGCATAAGCATAGCAGTTGTGCCGCGCATCATAATATTGCTTACGGGCCGCACTCAAAAAAGCGTCCACTTCCTCCTGCGAATTTACCACATAAGCCTTCGCTATAAATTTAGATTTTTTCTCTTCATAGTAGCCGTCGCCACCACATTTTAATCTCTGTTCCATGGCTCTATCATGACCGAAGGAAATTATATTTGTCAACAAAGGATTACGCTTTGTTACAGAATTCTTATATTTTTGTGAACTTCTTTATTTTAAAAGGGGCTTTTGATATAATTAGTAGGATTGGAGGTTTTCCTTTATGAATTATTCAAATTATGGAATCCGCAAAAAACAAAGAGAATTACGTTCCAACAGCAAGAAATTATCTACCAAAATTTTGGTTTACGTATTCAAGACTTTTATTACATTAATTCTGGTGGTTACCGTTTTAGGAAGCACATTGGGTGTCGGTGCGCTGACAGGCGTTTTAGAAACCTCTCCAGAGATTACTCTTACGGATGTTACGCCGTCTCAGTATAAAACCACAATCTTCGATTGCAATAATATCCCAATCGAAACTCTGGTGGCTTCCGGTGCGAACCGTATTTATGTAACCTATGACGAAATTCCACAGAATTTAAAGAATGCGTTTGTTGCTATCGAGGATGAACGTTTCTGGTCCCATAATGGTATCGATGCAAAGGGTATCATCCGAGCAGCTTATATGGGTGTTTCCTCTGGTT
>JAZUHV010000193.1:0-9429 GCA_045641925.1 Butyrivibrio sp. | reverse complement strand
TCGGCCTCATAACCCGAAGGTCGTAGGTTCAAATCCTGCCCCCGCTACTACATTTGCCCAGATAGCTCAGTTCGTAGAGCAACGGACTGAAAATCCGTGTGTCACTGGTTCGATTCCGGTTCTGGGCACTATTTTTTTGCGCGAACGACAAACAACGCAGAAAAAACGGATAGTTAAATGCTTTGTGTGCTTGCACACAGAAAGTATTTGACTATCCGTTTTTTATATGTCTCGCCCGCGCGACAGCTCCGAATGCGAAAGCATTCGGAGTCTGCGTTGAAAAGAAGAGTAACGCAGGACGAATGCGAAAGCATTCGGAGCCTGGTGCAGGACGAACGCTTGATAATTCACGTTGAAAATGGTAACATAAAATTTGGGTTATTATGCTCAAAAATGAATGATGTTTTATAACCATAAAAGGGGTGATTTTTCATGAAATATGATGTTGTTATTGTTGGAGCGGGTCCTGCAGGTATTTTTACTGCACTGGAATTGATTCGTAAGGGCAGTAAAAAGAGTATCTGTATTGTTGAGAAGGGTAGTTCCATTGAGACAAGAAAATGTCCAAAGGTTACAACACAGAAGTGTATCAATTGTAAGCCTTGTAACATTACAACTGGTTTCTCTGGTGCAGGTGCATTTTCGGATGGCAAACTTTCTCTGAGCTATGAGGTTGGCGGAGATTTGCCGGATCTCGTAGGCGCTGAGGTTGCACAGGAAACAATTAAATATGCAGATAGTATTTATCTGGAGTTTGGTGCAGATACTCATGTGGAAGGTATTAATCAGGGCGAAAAGGTTAAGGAAATTCGTAGACGTGCAATTCAGGCTGGATTGAAGCTTGTTGACTGTCCTATCAGACATTTGGGAACAGAAAAGGCACAGGAAATTTACTATGCAATCGAACAATATTTGATTCAAAACGGTGTGGATATGTTTTTCCACAGAGAATGCAACGATTTGATTTTGGATACTACAACCGGTACATGTAAGGGTATTGTTGCAGGAAAAACAAATCAACCTGGAACGGAAGAGGAAATCTTTGGTGAGCATGTAATTATCGCAACCGGTCGACGTGGTGCGGATTGGCTTGAGAAATTGTGTGCAAAATATGATATTTCTCACAAGCCTGGAACAGTTGATATTGGCGTCCGTGTAGAGGTCCGCAACGAAATCATGGAGGATGTGAATAAGGTTCTTTATGAGTCTAAGCTGATTGGTCGTCCAAGACCATGGAAAAATAAGGTTCGTACTTTCTGTCAAAATCCTGGAGGTTTTGTAAGTCAGGAAAATTATGATAATGATTTGGCAGTTGTAAATGGTCATTCTTATAAAGAGTTGAAGTCGGATAATACCAATCTTGCTATTTTGGTATCGCATAATTTTACAGAGCCATTCAATCAGCCAATTGCATATGCACAAAAGGTGGGAGAACTTACAAATATGTTAGGCTCCGGCCATATTTTAGTGCAGCGTTTTGGTGATATTCTGGACGGTAAGAGAACCTGGCAAAAGGAACTTGCATTTGCGAATGTCAGACCTTCCTTAGTGGATGCAGTTGCAGGTGACATTACTGCGGCTATGCCATACCGCGCGATGACGAATATTATCAATTTCATTCAGGCGATGGATTATGTTGTACCTGGTTTTGCAGGAACAGAAACTCTTTTATATTCTCCTGAGTTAAAGTTTTATAGTAACAAAGTTAAGATGAACGAAAAGCTCGAAACAAATGTCAAGGGCTTGTACTGCCTTGGTGATTCCAGTGGATGGACCAGAGGCTTGATGATGGCTTCCGTTATGGGTGTATTGATGGGCCGTCATTTGGTTGAGTTGGAAGATGGGTCAGATCAGTAACCGATTAACTGAATATAGCGAGAGCGATTTTTATGCATTTCACATGCCGGGCCATAAGAGAATGGACGGACCGGAGTGTGTACCTTATCGATTCGATATTACAGAAATTGATGGATTTGATAATTTGCATCATCCAGAGAATCTATTGAAGACGCTTCCGGACCGAATTCAAAAAATTTATGGGTGCAACCATGCGTGGGTTTCTCTCAATGGGGGCACTGGTGGCATTTTGATGGCTGTGGCAGCGCTTTGCGAGGCCGGAGATACATTATTGATGGCGAGAAATTGTCATCAAGCGGTGTATCATGCGGCAGAATTATTGCAGCTTCGGACTATATATTTATATCCGGAGCAGGATGTGGAGATGGGATTGATCCAGGGCGCAGTTTTGCCGGAAACAATTGAAGCTGCACTTGTATCTAACCCGCAAGTGAAAACAGTTTTGCTGACTTCACCGACTTATGAGGGGATTTGCTCAGACATTTTTGAAATCGCCAGAATCGTGCATGAACATGGGGCGAAACTGATTGTCGATGCAGCACATGGGGCCCATCTAGGATTTGATGATGCTTTTCCGACAAATCCAATTTCGCTTGGAGCCGATGTGGTCGTGATGAGCACGCATAAAACGTTGTCGGCCGTGACGCAGACTGCAATTGTTTGTGCAAATTGTGATGAAGCCTTGGCCGAAAAACTACAGAGATTTTATGATATATTTATGTCCAGTAGTCCGTCCTATCCGATGATGTGCTCTGTGGAATACTGCTTGGATGAATTGGAAAGTGATGAATTGCAAAATCGCTTTGCAATTTATAAGAATCATTTGGAGTCGTTTCGAACCGCATGCCGAAATTTAAAGGTACTACAGGTTTTGGAAATTGATAATTATAGAGATAAGCGTGCCTACGATTTTGGAAAAATTATAATTTCCACGCAGAAAAGTGCGCGAAGCGGTCCTCAGTTAATGGAGGAATTGCGTTCACACTATCATTTGGAATGCGAGATGGCCGCAGGACAGTACGTTCTTGCGATGACATCGATTTATGATACGAAGGAAGGTTTTGACCGACTCAAAAAGGCATTGTTGGAAATGGATTCCAATGAGGGGATGGCACAAGACAAGAATCTGACAGCCTCTGTTTATGAGTTAAAACCGAAAGCGATTCATACATTGGGCGAAGCAATGCTTTGCGAAGCAGAATGGATTCCGATTTGCAAAGCCGGAGAGAAAATTGCGGCAGCTTATGTATATGCGTATCCGCCGGGGATACCAATTTTGGCACCGGGTGAAATAATATCCAAAGAATGGATTGAACTTGTGGAGCAATTGCTTGCACAGGACGTGAATATTGGCGGAATAAAACGTGAGGACGCACAGATACTACTTCGTTGTGTGCGTTAGTACAAGGAAGTTTCTCGGGAAAACCGGGCGCGTATTGAGGAATAATGGCTAAAATTTTTATCGTAATGGGGAAAAGTGCAACAGGAAAAGACACGGTTTACCGTCAGGTAATGGCTGCGTGTGGGGAGCAGGCGAAGAGTATTGTAACCTATACCACGAGGCCGATGCGCGATGGGGAAACAGAGGGCGTGGATTATCATTTTACAACGGATGCGGACGTGGAATGTTTCCGCGAGTCCGGAAAAATCATTGAACTTCGCACTTACCAAACGATGCACGGACCATGGCATTATTATACGGTAGATGATGGACAGATTGATCAGAGCAGCGACCAGCGCTATGTGATTATTAATACCCTGGAAGCGTATACGCAATATGTGAAATACTTCGGAAATGACGTGATTGTTCCGATATATATTGAGATTAGTGAACGTGAACGCATTCATCGTGCGCTGAAACGCGAGGATGAGCAGGAATATCCAAAGTACGCAGAACTTTGCAGAAGATTTCTTGCGGATGAAGAGGATTTCTCCGAGGCGAAGCTACAAGCGGCAGGAATTGTTTCGGAAAACAGATACGCGAATAACGATTTGGATGCGTGCGTGAAGGCAATAGTTGATACAATTATGCAAAATGCATAAGAGGAACCGATATGGATATTAAAGTAAGCGAAGTGGGTACTTCCGTTCCTGTGGAGGGCTCCAGGCCGACGGCGAAGCCGGATGGACAATTTAAATTTATGCTGGCCAGTAATATTGAGGAGAAGGATCTTCAGGAAAGACTTACCTCTTTGATGGAGCAAATTGACAAGCAGGGCGAGCGGATTTCCAAGCGTATGGATGTAACGGATATGAAACGTTATCGTGCGCTGGTGAAGGATTTTTTAAATGAAGTGGTAAATCGCTCTCATGAGTTCTCCAGAGAAAATTTTCTGGACCGACGCGGTCGCCATCGTGTCTACGGAATTGTTAAACTGGTGGATAAGAACCTGGACGATTTGGCACAGGAATTGGTGAAGGAAGAAAAGGATAATCTGGCAATTATGGACCGCGTAGGGGAGATTCGCGGGTTATTGTTAGATATTGTAGCATAGGGGAATCGCGTGGGGACGCGTAGTATTTATTGGGAAATTTTGAGGGAGTTATGGCACTATACGATCAGATTATTGGGCATGAGAATATAATACAGCAGTTGCAGCAGGCTATCGAAACCGATAAGGTCAATCATGCATATATTCTGTCAGGTATGGATGGCGCTGGAAAAATGTTGGTGGCGTATGCTTTTGCGGAGGCACTTTTATGCGAAAAGCAGGGCCCTACAGGGTGCGGTGCTTGTCATACCTGCAAGCAAACTGCAACAAAAAACAATCCGGATTTAAAATTTATCACACATGAAAAGCCAAATTCAATTGGTGTGGATGATGTCCGTGAACAATTAGTCGAGGACATTCAAATTAAGCCGTACAATGGATATCATAAAGTATACATTTTGGACGAGGCGGAAAAAATGACTCCGCAGGCACAAAATGCAATTTTGAAAACAATTGAGGAACCGCCATATTATGGTGTTATTTTACTTTTGACAAATAATATTGAAATGATGCTTCCGACAATTCGTTCCCGTTGTGTTCATTATGAGCTACGTGCGCTGCAGGAAAATGTAATCGCAGACTATTTGATTGCAAAGAAACGTGTGCCGGACTATGAGGCACGTGTGTGCGCTTCCTTTTCACAGGGCTCTATGGGTAAGGCGATTTTGCTTGCTGAGTCCGAGGCATTTTCTGAAATGAAGGATGGTGCGCTTTCTCTGGTTCGAAACATTTACCATTATGACGTGGTGGATTTAATTGATCAGGTGAAAAAGCTTTCTATTTATAAGAAAGAAAAATCAGATGCGAAGAAGGATGAGCAGGAAGAGAAAATGTCAATTTCTGACTTCTTAGACATTTTAGGTGTGTGGTATCGGGATGCCCTATTGTTTAAGGTGACAAATGATGCCAATCGCATTATTTTTACGGATGAAATTAACTTAATCCGTAAGCAGGGCGAGAGAAGCTCTTACGAAGGATTAGAAAATATATTAAACGCTTTGGAAACCGCAAAGGTTCGATTAAAGGCCAATGTGAACTTTGACCTGACGATGGAACTTCTGCTCCTTAGCATGAAGGAGAACTAAGTAATGATAAAAGTAATTGGAGTGCGTTTTAGACAAGCCGGCAAGGTTTACTATTTTGATCCAGCAGATATGGAAATCAAAAGAGGTGATCATGTCATTGTGGAAACTGCGCGTGGAATCGAATATGGTAGCGTTGTAATGGGACTGCAGGAGGTGGAGGATGACAAGGTGATTCCGCCTTTGAAACCAGTAATTCGTATCTCCACCAAGGAGGACGATGAACGTGAGGCAAGCAATCGTCTTAAGGAAAAGGAAGCGTTAAAGACTTGTCACGAGAAGGTGAAAAAGCATGAACTGGATATGAAACTGATTGATGCTGAATACACCTTTGATAATAGCAAATTATTGTTTTATTTTACCGCGGATGGCCGAGTGGACTTTAGAGAACTGGTGAAGGATTTGGCCGGAGTATTCCGCACCCGTATTGAGCTGCGCCAGATTGGTGTGCGTGATGAGACAAAGATTCTTGGAGGAATCGGTATTTGCGGACGCGTACTCTGCTGCCATTCTTACTTGTCAGAATTTGCACCGGTTTCCATTAAGATGGCAAAGGAGCAGAGCCTTTCTTTGAATCCAACAAAGATTTCCGGTGCATGCGGAAGACTGATGTGCTGCCTGAAAAACGAGGAAGATACCTACGAGTATTTGAATAGTAAAATGCCATCTCTGGGTGATCGTGTAACGACTCCGGATGGTCTTAATGGTGAAGTGAATTCTATGGATGTGCTTCGCCAGCAGGTGAAGGTTCTGGTTACTTTGGATAAGGATGAGAAGGATTTGCGCACGTACAGCGTGTCTGAACTTCGCTTTAAGCCTAGAAAGAGAAAGAACAATCAGAATAATGGCCCGGAAGATAAGGAAGTTCGCGCATTAGAGGAACTTGAGCGCAAGGAAGGAAAGTCCAAACTTGATAACAATTAATCTTGGACCAAATGAACGATTGGATGACCTGCAACGAAATGGGTATAAACTGATTCAAAACCCGGATTATTTTTGCTTCGGAATGGATGCTGTTCTTTTGTGCGGATTTGCTTCGGTGCGCAAGAATGAAAAGGTTTTGGATTTGGGCACGGGCAATGGTGTGATACCGATTTTGATGTATGGACATTATGGTGTGGGCAGTTTTACTGGTTTGGAAATACAGGACGGTAACGTTGATATGGCCCAACGCAGTGTGGCTTATAATGAGATAGGGAACTCCGTGACAATTGTGCAGGGAGATATTAAGGAAGCTTCTTCGATTTTCGGTGGAGCTTCTTATGATGTCGTGACAACAAACCCACCATATATGAATGAAAACCATGGTCTGGTGAATCCAACGGGGGCGAAGGCCATTGCGCGGCATGAGGTGATGTGCACATTAGAGGATGTCGTACGCGAAGCCGCAAAGGTTTTAAAAAGTGGCGGCCGGTTTTATATGGTGCACAGACCATCGCGATTAACAGAAATCATTCATACGATGCAGCTGTATCATATTGAGCCAAAACGAATGCAGATGGTGCATCCATACGCGGATAAGGAAGCCAATATGGTACTCATTGAGGGCATCCGTGGCGGACGTCCACAGATGCGCGTGGAGCCGCCTTTGGTTATTTATGATAAAGATGGAAAATATACAGAGATGGTCCGTAAAATCTATGGGGATGCGGGGATTATTGAGTAAGGAGTGAACTGTATGGACACGATTATTATTGGAATTGCCGGAGGAACCGGTTCTGGAAAAAGTACGTTAGCAAAAAAGCTGATTGAGAATTTTGGCGCGGATGAGGTGACTACACTTTGTCATGACAGTTATTATAAGCGTCATGATGATTTGCCATACGAGGAGCGTTGTAAACTAAATTATGATCATCCGGATGCATTTGATACGGATTTGCTTATTGAGCATCTTCAGAAGCTGAAAAAGGGAGAATCTGTGGAGGTACCGGTCTATGACTTTACGAAGCATAATCGGTCGGATGCGGTCGAGACTGTTTCGCCTGCACCCGTGATTGTCCTGGAGGGCATTCTGATATTTGCGGAGCAGGAGCTTTGTGACCAAATGGATATCAAAGTCTTTGTAGATACCGATGCCGATGTACGAATCATTCGAAGAATCCTGCGAGATGTGAAAGAACGAGGTCGCGCACTCGATAACATTGTGGACCAATATTTGACCACGGTAAAGCCAATGCATGAACAGTTCGTAGAACCAAGCAAGCGTCGCGCGGATGTAATTATTCCAGAGGGTGGACATAATACGGTTGCATTGGAAATGCTAATCGAACGTGTGAAAAAGCAATTGCGCAGTGAGTAATATGTGAGGATAAAAAAATGAGCGGAACACTTTATTTGTGTGCGACTCCAATTGGAAATTTAGAGGATATGCCGGTTCGCGCCATTCGCATTATGAAAGAGGCGGATTTGATTGCGGCGGAGGATACCAGAAACAGTATCAAGCTAATCAACCATTTTGAGATTGATACGCCAATGACGAGTTATCATGAATATAATAAAGTTGAAAAAGCACGCGTACTGGTGGATAAACTGGTGGCTGGACAGAATATTGCCTTAATTACGGATGCCGGAACGCCAGGTATTTCTGACCCGGGGGAGGAACTTGTGCGTCAATGCGTGGAAGCGGGTGTGGAAGTAGTTTCAGTACCAGGACCTGCAGCATGTATTAATGCATTGATTGTATCAGGACTACCGACGAGGCGTTTTGTATTTGAGGCATTTTTACCATCAGATAAGTCTGATAAAAAAGAACATACGGCAGTCATTGAAGAACTGAAGCAGGAAACACGTACGATGATTCTTTACGAGGCGCCACATCGACTGGTTCATACTCTGACAGAGCTTTGCGAGGCATTGGGGGCAAATCGTCGAATCGCAGTATGCAAGGAATTGACCAAAAAGCATGAAACAGTTTACCGTGCTAATTTAGGAGAAGCGGTAAAATATTATACAGAAAACGAGCCTAAGGGAGAATATGTGCTTGTTATAGAAGGAAAATCCCGTCAGGAAATCAAGGAAGAAGCTCAGGCTGAGTGGTCGAAAATGAGCCTTGAGGAACATATGGAATATTATGAGAGACAAGGGATTGACCATAAGGAAGCCATGAAACTCGTAGCGAAGGATCGAGGCATGAGTAAGCGGGATGTGTATCAGGCATTGCTCTCATAAGGCTGTTTTGTATATGGATTGTACTTAATAAAGTACTTGATTTATATGGATTGTATTGTTATTGTACTTATAGAAACTTTGATAATTTTATAACAAACATTTAATGAGGAGGTTAACATGGTTAATTTTGATGCATGGGAAGGCTTCGCAGGCCGTATCTGGAAAGAAGAAGTCAATGTACGTGACTTCATCCAGAAGAACTACAAGCCATATGCCGGCGACGAATCTTTCTTAGCAGATCCTACTGAGGCAACCAACAAGCTTTGGGGAGCATTACAGAAGTTACAGAAGGCAGAACGTGAAAAGGGCGGCGTTTTGGATTGTGAGACTAAGGTTGTTACCGGTCTTACTTCTTATGGCCCTGGATATATTGATGAAGATTTAAAGGATTTAGAGCAGGTTGTTGGTCTTCAGACTGACAAGCCATTAAAGAGAGCATTCATGCCTTATGGTGGTATCCGTATGGCTGAGCAGGCTGCTGAAAGCTATGGCTATGAAATCGATCCTGAATTAAAGCATGTATTTGAGAACTACATGACCACTCACAACGATGCAGTATTCAGTGCGTATACTGAAGAAATGAAGTTAGCTCGTAAGACTCACGTTGTAACTGGTTTGCCAGATACCTACGGTCGTGGCCGTATCGTAGGCGATTATCGTCGTATCGCTCTTTACGGTATTGACTTTTTGATTCAGGAAAAGGAAAATGATAAGAAGAACTGCGGCTGCGGTAACATGTATGATGAAGTAATTCGTCTCCGTGAAGAAATCGGTATGCAGATTAAGGCATTAAAGGGCATCAAGGAGATGGCTAAGATTTATGGTTATGA
>JAZUHV010000192.1:0-5583 GCA_045641925.1 Butyrivibrio sp. | reverse complement strand
CCTAGTGTGGATGTTATTACTGGTTTGATTAAGGCAAACGTTCCATCAAGAATTGCCTTTGCGGTATCCTCGGCAGTGGACTCCAGAACCATCTAAGTCGGAGGCCAAGCGGTCTTAGGAAGACAATACAGCTTTGCAACTCCTTGGCTCACAGAACGACATGGCTACGATCCGCCTTCCCAGCGTCCTAGTGTGGATGTTATTACTGGTTTGATTAAGGCAAACGTTCCATCAAGAATTGCCTTTGCGGTATCCTCGGCAGTGGACTCCAGAACCATCTTAGATATGGGTGGCGCGGAGAAACTTCTGGGTAAAGGTGATATGCTTTATTACCCACAGGGTCAAAATAAGCCAAACCGTGTACAGGGCGCCTTTGTTTCGGATGAAGAAGTAAATGCAGTTGTGGACTTTATTAAGGAACACTGCGGTGATGTGGAATATACGCAAAATATGGAAACCACCCTTAGCCAGGGCTTTTCTGAAAGTCAGGCATTTGGTGGTGGTGACGATAAGGACCAGTTCTTTGCAGATGCCGGTCGCTTCATTATTGAGAAGCAGAAGGCTTCCATCGGCGTATTGCAGCGTATGTTTAAGATTGGCTTCAATCGTGCAGCGCGTATTATGGATCAGCTGGCAGATGCCGGTGTGGTGGGACCGGAAGAAGGAACTAAGCCACGTAAGATTTTAATGACAATGCCAGAATTCGAAGAATATTTGAGAAACCAATAATCATATTTTAAAGAGGGAATTATATGAAAACGGATATTGAAATCGCACAGGAAGCAACCTTGCAGCCAATCGAAAATGTTGCGGCAAAGGTTGGCATCTTAAGAGATGAATTAGAGTTTTACGGAAAGTATAAAGCAAAATTATCGGATGATTTGGAAAAACGTGTTCAGAGCAATCCGGATGGTAAATTAATTCTGGTTACAGCAATTAATCCAACACCTGCGGGTGAAGGAAAGACCACTGTCAGCATTGGATTGACCGAGGCATTAAACCGTTTGGGACATAAGACCATTGCGGCACTTCGTGAACCATCTCTTGGTCCATGCTTTGGCGTGAAGGGCGGTGCAGCTGGTGGCGGATACTCACAGGTTGTTCCAATGGAGGATTTGAATCTGCATTTTACCGGTGATTTTCATGCAATTACCAGTGCCAATAATTTACTGGCAGCCATGTTAGATAATCACATTCAACAGGGCAATAGTCTTCAGATTGACACCCGTCAGGTGGTTTGGAAGCGTTGTCTGGATATGAATGACCGTGCACTTCGTAATATTGTCATTGGACTTGGTGCAAAGGCAGATGGTGTGGTTCGTGAGGATCATTTCATTATCACCGTTGCTTCTGAAATTATGGCAATTTTATGTTTGGCGAAGGATATGTCCGACTTAAAGGACAGACTGTCCCGTATTATTGTGGCATACAATTTCGCGGGGGAACCGGTTACGGCAGGCGATTTAAAGGCAGTTGGTGCAATGGCAGCTCTTTTAAAGGATGCAATGAAGCCAAATATGATTCAGACTTTAGAAGGAAATCCTGCAATTGTTCATGGTGGACCATTTGCAAATATTGCACATGGCTGTAATTCTGTTCGTGCGACAAAGATGGCTTTGAAGCTGGCCGATTATGTGGTTACGGAGGCTGGTTTTGGTGCCGATCTTGGTGCTGAGAAATTTATGGATATTAAGTGCCGTATGGCTGGTTTGAGACCGGATACTGTTGTCATTGTGGCAACGGTAAAGGCATTAAAATATAATGGTGGCGTTCCAAAGGCAGAACTAGGCGCAGAAAACTTAGAAGCTTTAAAAGCCGGCATTGTGAATCTGGACAAGCATATTGAAAATATGCAGGCATTTGGCGTGAATGTTGTGGTTACTCTGAATGCATTTATTACGGACACTGAGGCTGAGCATAATTTTATCAAAGAGCATGTAGAGGCAATGGGCTGCGAATTCGCATTGGCGAAGGTCTGGGCCGATGGTGGTGCTGGCGGTGAGGAACTGGCAAAGAAGGTTTTGGCTTCCATTGAAAAAGAGCAGAAGCCGTTCACACTGACCTATGCAGATGAAACTCCATTAAAGGATAAGATTCGTGCAGTAGCGAAAAAGGTATACGGAGCGGACGATGTTACCTTTGCGCCGGCAGCGGATAAGATGCTGGATAAACTGACGCAGATGGGCTATGGAAATGTTCCGGTATGTATGGCGAAAACACAGTATTCCCTGTCCGATGACCAGACCAAGCTTGGCAGACCGGAGGGCTTTACCATTACCATTCGCGAGGTATATGTCAGTGCGGGCGCAGGCTTTGTAGTTGCAATTACCGGATCCATTATGACCATGCCGGGTCTTCCAAAGGTACCTGCTGCTGAAAATATTGATTACAACGAAGAAACAGAGCGTATTACTGGATTGTTCTAAATTTCGGAACAATCGAATTGCATAAAAAGGAGCAAAGAAATGGCAACAATCATTGATGGCAAGAAAATTTCAACAGAAATTAAGGACGAGGCGAAGGCTCGTGTTGCACAGTTAAAGGAGCAGGGCGTGGAAATTGCTCTGGCGGTAATTCAGGTTGGCAACGATCCTGCCTCCAGTGTTTATGTTGGAAATAAAAAGAAGGCATGCGAATATATTGGAATCCAGTCCCTTTCTTATGAACTTCCGGAGGATACCACCGAAGAGAAATTAGTGGACTTAATTCATGAACTGAATGAGCGCGCGGACTGCAATGGCATTCTGGTACAGCTTCCATTGCCAAAGCACATCAATGAGGACCATATTATTCAGGCTATCGACCCGAAGAAGGATGTGGACGGCTTTCATCCACAAAGCGTTGGAGCATTGAGTATTGGCCAGCCGGGATTCGTCTCCTGTACACCAGCCGGAATCATCGAGCTTTTAAAGAGAAGCGGTGTGGAAATTGCCGGCAAGGAGTGTGTTGTTGTCGGAAGAAGTAATATTGTTGGTAAGCCGATGGGCATGCTTCTGTTAAGAGAAAACGGAACGGTTACCATTACGCATTCCCGTACAAAGGATTTGGCGGAGGTTACCAAGCGCGCAGATATTTTAGTGGTCGCAATCGGCAAACCAAAATTTATTACAAAGGAATATGTGAAGGAAGGCGCAGTGGTGATTGATGTTGGTATTCATCGTCTGGGTACTTCTGAAAGCGGTAAGAGCATTCTTTGTGGTGATGTGGATTATGAGGATGTTGAGCCGATTGCATCTGCGATTACCCCGGTACCGGGAGGCGTTGGACCAATGACCATTGCGATGTTAATGCATAACTGTGTATCATCCGTGGATCTTCAGTAAAGGAGACAAGTGAGCCATGGGCGAATTTGTTACAGAAAAAAGTTTAAAGGTATTGTTAGCAGACCTGTCCTATGAGGTAATAAATGGTAGCGATGACCGATTTATAGAACATTTGGTATATGATTCCAGAAAGATTGCAGCGGGCGATGTGTTCTTGTGCATCGTTGGAGCTTCCTTCGATGGACATGACTATATTGCGCAGGCAGCCGAGAAGAAGGCTGCCGCTGCTGTTGTATCAAAGGATGTTGCCATTACAGAGGATTTGAAGGATTTGACCATAATTAAGGTCGAGGATACCCGTATGGCACTTGCTATGATGTCCGCAGCATATTTTAAGCATCCTGCAAAGGAACTGTTTACTATCGGTGTGACTGGAACCAAGGGAAAGACAACAACAACCTTTATGATTCGGGAAATCTTAGAAGCATGCGGGATCCGTACCGGCTTGATTTCTACCAATGAAACGATTGTGGGTGAGGAACATATTCAGTCGCCAAACACCACACCGGAATCGTATTTGATTCAGCAGTATTTCCGTCAAATGGTGGAGGCTGGCTGTACGACAGTTGTTTTGGAAGTCTCTTCACAGGCATTGAAGTTACATCGTACCGGCGGAATTCAGTTTGATCTGGGTGTATTAACCAACCTTGAAAAGGATCACATCGGACCGCATGAGCATGAATCCATTGAGGAATATATTGAGTGTAAGGGAAGATTATTCCGCCAGTGTAAGCATGGCATTGTAAATGTGGACAACGAATATACGAAGGATGTTATTGCAGGGCATACCTGTACCATTGAAACCTATGGCTTACATAACACAGCGGATTATATGGCCTCTGACATGGTTTATGGCACCGATGTGAACAATATTGTGACAGGGTTTTTGGTGAGTGGTAAGAAGGACCTTAAGGTGCAGATTACCATGCCAGGTGAATTCTCTGTATATAATGCTCTTTGCGCAATTGCCGTTACGGAGCATTTAAATATTACCAAAGAGGCACTTTTAAAGGCGTTATATCATGTCCAGGTGGAAGGACGTGTAGAAATCATTCGCGTGGCAGATGACATTAAAATTGTTTTGGATTATGCACATAATGCGATGAGTATAGAGAGCCTTTTAAATACATTAAGACAGTATCAGCCAAAGCGCCTGGTAACGCTGTTTGGCTGCGATGGCGATCGCACAAAGATTCGTCGTTATGATATGGGTTACATTTCAACCAAGCTGTCGGATTTTACAGTAATTACGACCAATAACCCACGCTTTGAGGAACCGGAGGATATCATTGCAATGATTGAGGTCGGTGCCAAGGATGCGGGTGGAGAATATATTAAAATTGTGGATCGTACGGAAGCTATCCGATACGTCATCCACCATGCAAAACCGGGCGATATTATTGTCGTAACCGGTAAGGGTCATGAAAATACACAGGAAGTCAAGGGCGTGAAGTATCATTTAAGCGATAAGGAAACCATTCTGGAGACCATCGCGTCCTTGAATAATTAAGAAGGATTATAGCATGGAATACGCCGGCATTATTGTGGATATATCGCATGAACAATTGGATAAAACCTTTACGTATGCGATTCCGGCGCAGTTTCGTGATCAGGTTGAAGTTGGAACAAAGGTGATTATTCCTTTTGGCCGAACCATCCGCTCTGGTTACGTAGTGGAAGAGGTGAAAGAACCTACTTATGATCTTTCGAAAATTAAACCAATTGCCGCAGTGGATGATGGCAGCGTTTCCGTGGACGAAAAACTGATTCGACTGGCATATTGGATTAAGAGCAATTATGGTGGAACCATTTGGCAGGCTTTAGCAACGGTTATTCCCGTAAAGGATAAAGTGCGAAGGGAAAGCCAACGTTCCATTAAACTTTTGATTAGCCCGCAGGAAGCCAGAGAAATGGCTCTGGAGTATGCAAAAAAACATCGTGCAGCACAGGCTAGACTGCTGATTGCACTAAGCGAAAATCCGGTAGCGGATTATTCTCTTTTGAATCAAAAATTGAATATATCCATGAAGACGGTAGAATCCCTGGAAAATCAGGGGATTTTGGAATTGGAGTCCATTACTTTGTTTCGTAATGCGGTGGATGTAAAGGCAGGAGAAAAGAAACATATTATCCTGAACGAAGCGCAACAGCGCGTGGTTGATGGCATCATTTCTGAAATGGATGCAGGCGATGAAACACCATGTCTGATTAAAGGCGTTACAGGCTCCGGTAAGACAGAAGTCTATATGGAACTGATTGC
>JAZUHV010000191.1:0-21282 GCA_045641925.1 Butyrivibrio sp. | reverse complement strand
CTGCAAATATCGTTCAATCATCTTGCCCCACTTTGCGCGGGTTTCCACCGAGGTCTTTGCAAAGCCATAGCCCGGCAAATCCACACAATAAAATACTTCATTGATATTATAAAAATTAATGGTTTGCGTCTTTCCCGGTTCCGAAGAGGTACGGGCATAATTCTTGCGGCGCATTAGGGCATTAATCATCGAGGACTTGCCCACATTACTCTTTCCGGCAAATGCCACCTCCGGCAATGTATTTTCCGGAAGCGTGCTGGTAATGCCGCACACCGTTTCTAAGTTTACGCTTTTAATCACCATGGTTTTTATCCTCTAATCACTTGGTCCTTAAGGCTTCCTTGACCACATCCTTCATGGTCTTCACATAATGAATCGTAATGCCCTCTAAAATAGCGGTATCTTCCTCATTAATCTCCTGGATATCCTTACGATTCTTAAACGGCACCAATGCATCGGTTGCACCGGCCATCTTGGCTGCCAAAAGTTTTTCCTTCAAGCCGCCAATCGGAAGCACCTCACCATGTAAGGTCACCTCTCCGGTCATAGCATATTCATGCGCCACCAAGCGGTTCGTCAGCACAGATAGCATCGCAAGTGTCATCGTGATGCCGGCAGATGGGCCATCCTTTGGCACCGCACCTTCCGGTATGTGAATATGGATTTCCTGTTCTTCAAATACCTTTGGATCGATATGATATTCCTTTGCATGAGAACGAATATAACCTAAAGAAACCTGTGCAGATTCCTTCATCACATCACCCAGACGTCCGGTAAGCAATAAGCCGCCTTTTCCTTCCATCAGGCAGGCTTCCACATCCAATGTGGTGCCCCCCACGCTGGTCCAGGCAAGACCTCTGACCACACCGACCGCATCGGTCTTTCTGGCATCGTCTGACGTATAGCGAACCGGTCCCAAATATTCCGTCAAATTATTCTTGGAAATTCTGTGTCTCAGAAGCGTTCCATCTAAAATCTGTTTTGCGGATTTTCTTAATATCTTTCCAATCTGACGTTCTAATTCACGAACGCCGGATTCCTTTGTATAATTTTCAATGATGCGTCGAATTGCATCCTCTGTGAAGACCACATCCTTAGAGGTTAATCCATGCTTTTGCATCTGCTTTGGAATCAGATGCTCCTTCGCAATGTGGAACTTCTCAATCGGCGTATATGTACTGATTTCGATTACATCCATACGATCCAGTAACGGCTTTGGAATCAGGGACGCATCATTTGCTGTAGCAACAAACAATACACTGCTCAGGTCAATCGGCACCTCAACATAATGGTCGCGAAAAGCCACATTCTGTGCACTGTCTAAAATCTCCAAAAGAGCGGAAGCCGTATCGCCGCGCTGATCCTGTCCGACCTTATCAACCTCATCTAAAAGCATCAAAGGATTACCAGTCTTTGCCTGACGAAGTGCTTCCACAATTCGGCCTGGCATAGCCCCGACATAAGTCTTTCTGTGTCCACGAATTTCGGCCTCATCGCGCACACCACCAAGACAAATACGCACATACTGACGATTTAGTGCCTTCGCAATGGAGGTCGCAATCGAGGTCTTGCCGGTTCCCGGAGGGCCAACCAGACATAAAATCGGTTGTTCTCCGCCACCTGTCAAGGTTCTGACAGCCAAATATTCAATGATGCGTTCTTTCACTTTTTTCAGACCATAATGTTCTTCATCCAAGATTTCTTCCGCGTGAACAATATCATTATTGTCCTCGCTTCTAAAATTCCATGGGAGTTCCAACAGGGTCTCAATATAGGAACGAAGCACATAGGATTCTGAGGCATGATTTGGAATGGATTCATAACGCTTGATTTCCTTGCGAAGCTTCGCTTTCACTTCATTGGAAGCCTTCAGCTTATCCACCTTTTCTTTAAATTCTTCAATTTCCTCATCGCCATTATCGCCAAGCTCCTCACGCAGCAGAGCCATCTGCTCCCGCATCATATATTCTTTTTGATTACGGTCCACACGTGCCTTAATATCTTCGGTCAATTGTTTCTTAACGCGACAAATTTCAATTTCTTCATAGATATAGTCGCAAACCATATCATAACGGACAATGATATCATCTTCCTCTAAGAAACTTTGTCTACGTTCCACATCCTCTGTACAATCGGCTGCACAGCGATAAATCAACTCGTCCAGAGAATTGATCCCACGAATGCGCATCACGTTATCACCCTTATTGCGATCCGTGTCCTCATACAGGCGCTTCATCAGTTCCTTTAAAAGTCCAATACGCGACTCGCGGTCCACATCGGTCATGCTCCACTCTTCGTTCGCACATTCCCTTACAATGGACACCAGGCGGTCCTCATCCTCATGCCATCCGATTTTTTCGGCACGAAATAAGCCTTTTACCAATACGCGCACCACGCCACCCGGCATCTTTACGAGCTGCTTCACCTCGCAAACAGTGCCAAACCGAAATACGTCCTCATCCGTTGGTTCCATCACATCCGGTGATTTCTGAGATACCAAAAATACCTGCTGATGCGTTCTCATCGCATAATCGATGCTCTTAACAGATTTTTTACGATTGACATCAAAATGAATGACCATGCCCGGAAGCACGGTCATTCCTCTTAATGCAATCATAGGTAATTCATATTCTAAACTACTCATGCAGTTTCTCCACTGTCACTCTCTTTTGATTCTAAGGTATGCATCACCTTTTTTGGCACCTTTGGTGTCTCACTGCGGTAAATAATTTCAGGCTCCGCACCATCCTCGATACACTCTCTGGTAATAATGCACTTTGCAATGCTGTCATCGGATGGAATACGGTACATCACATCCATCATTGCATTTTCCATAATGGAACGAAGTCCACGCGCACCAGTCTTACGCTCAAGGCTCTTTTTTGCAACCGCTCTTGCCGCTTCATCGGTAACCTCTAACTCAACCTCATCATAGCGGAACAACTTCTTATATTGCTTTACCAATGCATTCTTTGGCTGTGTCAAGATACGAACCAGTGAATCTTCATCCAAAAGATCCAATGCAACTGTTACTGGCACACGTCCAACGAACTCAGGAATCAGGCCAAACTTAACCAGGTCCTGTGGAAGTACCTGTGCGAACAGTTCTCCGACATTCTGCTCAACCTTTTCTGTGATTACAGAATTAAAGCCAATGGACTTCTGGTTCAAACGGCTTTCCACCATCTTCTCCAATCCATCAAATGCACCACCGCAGATGAAAAGGATGTTCGTGGTATTGATTGGAATCAATTCCTGCTGCGGATGCTTTCTGCCACCCTGTGGTGGAACAGATGCCTCAGTGCCTTCCAAAATTTTTAACAATGCCTGCTGTACGCCTTCACCGGAAACATCTCTGGTGATGGATACGTTCTCAGACTTCTTTGTAATCTTATCAATTTCATCAATGTAAATGATACCACGCTCTGCCTTTTCAATATCATAATCTGCAGCCTGAATCAGCTTCAGTAAGATATTTTCCACGTCCTCACCGACATAGCCGGCCTCTGTTAAGGTTGTTGCATCGGCAATTGCAAATGGTACATTCAAAATTCTTGCCAGTGTCTGTGCTAAATAAGTCTTACCGGAGCCGGTAGGTCCTAACATTAAGATATTACTCTTATGCAGTTCGACACCATCGTCCTCGATTTCCTTATTCTTGTTTAAAACTCTCTTGTAATGGTTATAAACTGATACTGCCAAAACCTTCTTTGCAGCATCCTGTCCTACAACATATTCATCCAGCAGGGCCTTTAATTCCATCGGCTTCATCAGGTTAATGCCGGTTACATCCTCGCCGCTTTCAAAACGTTCATCCCCTTCAGGGAACATCTCGTCTGCGATAATTTCATTACAAACCTCTACACATTCATCACAGATAAAAATGTTATTTGGTCCCTGAATCAGACGTTCAACCATCTTCTGATTCTTTCCACAAAATGAACATGTGCATAATTTATTTTTGCCTGCCATTTTTGTATCCTCCCTCTACGCATCCTTGCGGAGTGATTTCAATTTCATTTCCCAACAAATACTAAAAGACCTCCCGTCCGCACTCTGCAGACGGGAGTCTTAACATTACTGTCTATTCTCGATGATACTATCGATCAGACCATACTCCAGCGCTTCTTCTGCTGTCATATAATTATCACGGTCGGTGTCACGTTCGATGACATCAATTGGCTTGCCAGTATTCTTTGCAAGAATCTCGTTCAACTTAGCCTTGGTCTTTAAAATCTGGTCGGCAACAATCTTCATATCAGAAGCCATACCACGAGATCCGCCACTTGGCTGATGAATCATAATCTCTGCATTTGGAAGAGCATATCTCTTGCCCTTTGCACCACCGGAAAGCAGGAACGCTCCCATGGATGCAGCCATACCAATACAAATAGTAGATACATCGGACTTGATATAATTCATCGTATCATAAATAGCCATACCGGCTGTTACGGAACCACCCGGACTATTAATATAAAGCTGAATGTCCTTTCCCGGATCCTCTGCTTCCAGGAACAAAAGCTGTGCGACAATGAGATTTGCGCTCACATCGGTCACCTCTTCGCCAAGGAAAATGATACGGTCCTTCAGCAAACGGGAGTAGATATCATAGGATCTCTCTCCTCGACTGGTTTGTTCAATGACATAAGGTACTAAACTCATAAGAATACCTCCATTCAATTCTGATTGGAAATCTGATTACTCAGCGTCTTCCTTATCTTCCTTCTTTGCAGCCTTCTCAACTGCCTTATCAGCTACAAGCTCTGCTGCCTTCTGAACTGCAAGATCTTCCTTAATGGAAGCCTTCTCAGCATCACCAACCAAGCCCTTTAACTGCTCAACATCCATCTGGTAAGTTTCTGCCATCTTTGCGATTTCAGCATCAACTTCTTCCTCAGATACTTCAATCTTCTCCGCCTTAGCTACGGCCTCTAATACAAGGCTGTTCTTAATACGAGTCTCTGCTTCCGGTCTCATGTTAGAAGCTAACATTTCTCTGTTACCACCCATGTACTGAAGGTAGGTATCCAAATCAAGACCCTGCTGCTGTAATCTCTGATTCATATCATCCATCATACGTGCAACCTGGGAAGCGATCATTGGCTCAGGAATGTCCATAGTAGCATTTTCTACAGCTGCTGCTACAGCTCTCTGCTGCTTAATCTTCTTAGCCTCTTCCTTCTTCTGCTCGGTTAAGTTCTTCTTAATATCTGCCTTGTAATCAGCCAAGGTCTCGAAATCAGAAACTTCTGCTGCGAATTCATCATCAGCCTTTGGAAGTTCCTTAACCTTAATAGACTTAACGGTTACCTTGAACATTGCAGCCTTACCTGCAAGTTCAGGAGCCTGATACTCTTCTGGGAAGGTAACATTAACTTCCACTTCCTTGCCAATCTTAGCGCCAACCAGCTGATCCTCGAAGTTATCGATGAAGCTATGAGAGCCGATGGTCAATGGATAATCGGTACCCTTACCACCTTCGAAAGCTACGCCATCAACAAAACCTTCAAAATCGATGATGGTCTGGTCGCCATCCTTAACACCTCTATTGGTAACTTCAACAAGTCTAGCCTGCTGATCTCTTACCTTATCAATTTCAGCTGTAACGTCTGCTGCAGTAACCTTGGTATCTACCTTTTCGATTTCAACGCCCTTGTACTTGCCTAAAGTAACTTCTGGCTTAACAGCTACAGTAGCAGTGAAGATGAAGTTCTGGCCCTTACCAATCTGGGTAACATCGATTTCTGGCTGAGAAACAACATCCAAATCGGTCTCATCCAGGAACTTACCATAAGCCTCTGGGATTAACTTGTTTGCTGCATCCTCATAGAATACAGCTGGACCATACATCTTCTCAATCATATTCTGAGGAACCTTACCCTTACGGAAACCAGGAACAGAGAATCTGTTCTTGTTCTTCTGATAAGCTGCAGTCATAGCCTTATCGAACTCAGCTGCTTCCACTTCGATGGTAACCTTTACCATGTTCTTCTCTTCTAAATTTTCAACTATGAAACTCATTTAAAAATCCTCCTTAGCAGCATTCCTTGACTGCTCTTTTTCATTCTCTTGAGCCGTCCATTCCCGTCAGCGGGGCAGAATACGGCCATATAGAACGCATTATAGCATAATGCATTTTTTTCTGTCAATAACGGCTGAACCGATGGTTTAACGATACTGCACGGTCTTTGCCATTTCCTCTGCCACAGCCTGATTCTGATAAAGAGAAATCAGGGTAAGTCCTAAATCAATTGCCTTTCCCATGCCGCGGGCTGTAATCGTTTTTCCATCGACTACAACACCCTCACCAGTCGCTGTAGCACCATATAAATCCTTCTCAAATCCAGGGAAGCAGGTAGCCTTTTTCCCTTCTAACAAATGATGATGTCCAAGAATGCTTGGTGCTGCACAGATTGCGATTAAATACTTTCCCTCCTGTGCATACTGATCAATTAATGCAGACAATCCTTCATGTGCCTCTAAATTTAAGGTACCCGGCATACCGCCTGGCAAAAACAATGCATCCCCGTCAGAAAAATCACACTCTGCAAATGTGCAGTCCGCCAGAAGAGAGATCTGGTGAGAAGTCATTACTTCCTTTGTGTCCTTAATAGAAACTGTTACAACTTCTTCACCTGCTCTGCGAAGAAGATCAATCACAGCCAGTGCTTCAACGGTTTCAAATCCATCTGCCAAAAAACAATACGTTTTCATCTATTCTTCTCTCCTTTTTTTGCGATGCTTTTTCGCACTCTGTTTCATAATGTAACTTCTATAAATCAGGAGTGCCACAATAATGAGTGTCAGAACCCCAATGATAATTCCAACAACGAGTAACACCTTATTTGTAGCGCCCGCCTTCTGTTGGTCTTTCTCAGCCTGCTCCTTTGAAGCTATTTCATCCTGAAGGGATTGCTCAATAGAATGAGCCTCTTCCTCTCTGCTGGCCTCCTCGCTGGCAGCCACAGACTCGGCAATGGAGGCCTCGATGGACTCAGCTATGGAGGCTTCCTCCGCCGCCTTTTCTTCTGCAAGCTGCTTATAGGTTATGCAGTTTTCCAAAATATCGTCCTTATGCACATCCTCACCGACCAGGGTTCTGTATAAACCAAATCGACCACAGCTGTACTCATAATCATCGGAAACATAGAACCAACACCACTGCTGGGACTGATGCTGCAAATAGCCTTCCTTCGCGACATCTAAAACCGTTTTTCCGCCGAAATGATTCATCGGTCTCTGGCAATCCAAATCCAGTGAATTCTGCTCATACAAATGCAGGTATGTCTTTGGCACATTATAGATGCCATACTGCTTTGCGGATTCTGGAGAGCGATTTTCATCATTCGCAAATTCGATTGCCTCGGTAATTGCACTCGCGGTAATCATATGTCCGCCATGTCCATACTCACCCTTCAAATCCTGACCAACCAAAACAATCGGACGGAAGCGACGGATAATATCTACAACAAAATCAATTGTTTTTTCGTAATCATATACGCTCTTGGCACCCTCTAAGGAGGTGGCATAAATATCATCAAAATCGCCATTAATTGGATAATTCTTTACACCAACGGTCCATAAACCATCCAGTTTTTCATGCTCACGAACATTGGCACCGTTCCAGTAATTGGTATAATATGCCACCTGCACGGACAGCTCCAGTTCTCCGGCATAATACGGAATGATTCCTCCAAAGAAAATGTGTTCATCGTCCGCATGGGTCGATAACAGCAGCACATCCGCCTCCTTGCATGGCTCATTCCAAACCTGAACCTTTGCCGGACGATTGCCCGGGCTGTAGGCAAAGAGTTTACATATCTTCATATAGTCCGCATCCATGCGAAGGGTTACTTCCTTCACAGCCTTTGGAAATTCGACATATTCATGCAAATAGCCATTGGCACCGCAGGCGATTTCTTCACCATCCGCAATCAGCGTCCAAGGCTGTACATATTTATTATTCCAGCAGATATACAGGCTTTGCATCTCTTCTTCAGAAGCCAGCTTAATGGTATCGCCTGTCATAAAGGTCACCATGGAATCATACGAGGATGCTGAACTCATTGCATACGCATCGCCACCATTGGACAATTCGAATACCGGCTTAATTTCATGTGCATCTGGAATTACAGGATGCTCCGGATCAATCTGCAGAAATTCCTGTCCTTTTCTGGTTACATGCATGGTGTTGTAATTTCCACCGATGTATCGGCCGGTTTCGGAATCAAAGTCTGCCTCACTCTGATAGGTGAACATTGTTAAATCCACATATCCGACAAGGTCAATCCACTTTCCAGTTGTTAATTTAATACCGGAAATAAAGGTGTTCTCGTTCATCGCAGCATCTTCCAAATGACTATACCATTCGCCGTATGCGCGATTCACATCATCATATAAATACACTTCCACATAGTCAAAAATACTCTGCGTATCCGATGGTTTTAAAAGCGTCGCAATCCTCTGTGTTCCGTCATTCATGGTCAGCTTCACTTCGTAACCAATCTTTGATGCCGCAGCATCGGCATATGCATTCCAACCGTTTCTAAAAACATCTCGAAACTCACTATATGCAATGGAATCCGGATTGGTCGGAAAATTAGTAAACAGTAAAATGTCATTATAATAAATCCAGTCCGTGCTATATATATCCATTGACTCCGTAAAGGTTACATATTCATTATGACGATCATAAAAATACATCATCGGCTGATTTGGATTTGCGATGGCTGCTGCACGAACTTCCTCAATAGTCGGTGCTGCAGTCTCTGGTTCCGTTTCCTCCGGTGTCGTTTCCTCTACAGTTGTTGTTTCCTGTGTTGCTTCCGTTTGCGATGGTTTGGTCGGTTCTGTCTCCTGTCCCTTACATGCGGTACATAAAAGAAGCAGTCCCAAAACGCCTGCAAGCAGACGGAAATTCATTTTTCGTTTCATATTAGCTCCTACTGATCAAACTTCTTTTTGCTCATGGTTGCGTTATGATAATTCGTATCCTTTGAAACATCTTTTCCGAACCATTCCGGCGGCTGATAATTCTCCGCCTGCTCGATACTTTCAAATTCCACTTCCGCAATCACCAGACCGTCAAACACGCCATGAAATACATCCAGTTCGATGGTCAGTCCATCCCTTTCTGGAATCAGGTACCTTGTCTTGGTAATAATATTTCCATCTGCTTTCTCTAACAAATGCGCATAGGCAGTTGCATTTAACGGCAGATTATATTCCTCTCTGGCAATATGTCCCTTGCCCTTATAAGTCATGTAATATTCCTCGTCAGACTTGCGCACACGCACCACCGGGTCCGTGCAAAGATATGCCTGTTCGATTTCGTGACGGCCAAATTCAGCCAAATCAAACGGAATGGTTTGAATTAAAAATTTACGTTCAATTTCCATATTGCCCCTCCTTTATTCGCGCTCCGCCACAACATAATGCTGCAGCAGGTTCAAAACAGCGCGCTTGTTTGCACTCCATTCTGGTGCAATTAAAATTTTCTTGTCGCCATCGCCCGTCATGCGATGAATAATCATATCCTTTGGCAGAATTGCGATACACTCCCGAACCAGTGCACAGTATTCGTCCATCTGAAGTGTCCGAAACTTTCCCTGTTCGTAATCCTTGGCCAAATCCGTCCCCTCTAAAACGTGCAGTAACTGAAGCTTGATACCTGCACTACCGCTTCGGCCTACGTAAGCCACCGTTTCTAACATCTCTTTTTTAGATTCCCCGGGAAGTCCTAAAATCACATGTGTTATCACAGGGATTTCCACACCGGGCGCGGATAATGCCTCCATAGCCAGTTCATAGGTCATGCGAGGATACCCTCGGCGAATATAATCCGCGCTTTTTTCATGAATGGTTTGAAGTCCCAGTTCCACCCAGATTGGTTTTTGGTACTTCATACGAAGCTCTATCAGAAGCTGAATCACCTCAGGTCCTATGCAATCCGGTCTGGTGGCAATGGATAAAACCACCACATCCGGATGGGAAAGCGCTTCCTCATAAACCTCCCGCAATCGCTCAATGGGTGCATAGGTATTGGTAAATGCCTGTAAATAGGCAATATATTGTTTTTTTTCTCCCTCGGCAAATTTCGCATCCACAAGGGCTTTCCCCTGTTCAATCTGCTCTGTAATACTAAGTGCTTTGCTTTGTGCAAAATCACCCGATCCACCTGCCGAACAGAATATGCATCCACCTGTGCCAATGCTTCCATCACGATTTGGACAGGTAAAGCCCCCATCCAGTGCCAATTTATATACCTTTCCACCGAAGGTATCTTTCAAATATCCATTCAGGGAACGATACGTGATGCGACCATCCCAGGCATATTTTGAGAGGTCCACGCGGTCCACCGGATGGCCCGTCTTCACATTTTCGTCGTGTGTCACGAAAACGCCTTCCGCTTCTAATCGCTCACGCTGAATTCTGCTGCCACCCATACCAAATTTCATGGCAAGATATCCTTCACCATTCACCACGCGATGGCAGGGTGTCTGAATCGGGTCCGTGTTCTGGTGTAATGCATTCCCAACCGCACGGGAGCAACGATAATCCCCCAGGAGCATGGCAATTTGACCATAGGTTGCCACCATTCCACGGGGGATTTTACTTACAATTCGATATACTCTTTGTCTGAAATCCGTCATTTCAGCCATGTGTTCACCTATGTCCTGCACCAATACTTACTGTACTTTGTAGTTTGTGGCATTTACCTCACCGAATAAGCAACGCAATGTAAAATGCTCACAATTATTCTTTAAAATGTCATAGCCCCGTTCGCCCACGTGCTCCCTCGCATAAGAAAGCACCTGCTTTGCGGATTGGGCATGCAGTTTTTCCTTAAAGGTTAATTCCGCACTTTCTAACATTCCGCCACCCAAAAATGTAGCAACATCGGTGCATACAACGGCGATTTCATCCTTCGCCACACCGGTATTATCCGGAAGTCCAAATGCGTATACATGCTCCTCATCCTCAAAGATACCGTAATGGTAGAAGAAGGCCGCTTTTACGCGCACCGGTCTTCCCATCTGCGGTTGCTTCTCATTCCATTTCATGTAAGTTCCTCTTAAGCCTGCTCAATCTTCGCAATAATATCAGCAACCGTGCGCATTTTATCGAAATCTTCATTTTCAAACTTCACACCAAATTCCTGCTCTACAGCCATTGCCATATAAAGCATGCCGATGGATTTCATTTCCAAATCCTCCACCAACCTTGCCTCTGGTGTAACCTTGCTGACATCCAGTTCCTCTTCAAATACCTCTTCAAAAACCTGAATTAATCGTTCTAAAGTTGTCATCAATTTCTACCTATCCCTTTGTCTTGTTTGGTAATACGTTCTCTTCGTAGTATTCTCTGCAACGCATCATCGCATCGTACAGAGTATCCGTCATATGATCAATGTCCTTCATGGACGGGAATTTCTTCGTGCAAAGTTCATCCAAATGAATTGGATTTCCAATCACAAGATCACGACGTTTCCAGTTTCCTTCAAACGGTGCCAAATAAATTGGAATCACAGGTGCTTTCGCCTGCAGGGCAATCAAAATCGCTCCGGATTTTAACTGCTCACGATCAAAGCTCTGGTCACGATACACGGTTCCCTGTGGAAATACGCCTACCAGATATCCCCACTTCAAGAGTTGTGACACTCTTCGAACGGATTCAATATCCGAAATATTACGGTCCACTTTAACGCATCCTGCTCCGCCTAAGAGCATCTTTCTCCACCAGCTGCGCAGTGCCAACTCACTCGCCATATAATAAATACGACGATAAAAAATAGCAGCATGTAACACCAATGGATCATCAAAAGATGTATGGTTCGGGCAAAGCATCGCACCGCCCTTGATTTTGTATTCTTTATCTAAAAAGTGCACTCTAGGTTTGCGAAACACGGCATAGTACACATTAATATGCATATGCGCAAAATCCATCCAGAAGCGCTTAAAAAAGTGCCACCAACTACGTTTTATTCCTTTTTTTGTCTCTCTTTCATCTGTTAACATGAGTCCCCTAAAGCTCTCTCGAGCCATCCCCCTTACTTTCTTGCAAGACGCATCTCCAACTCATCCTTTAATGCATACGTCCTGTCTTCAAGAATCTTCGTCAGTCGAACCATTTCTTTCTCTGAAACCTCTGTTGCTGACGGATCCTCCAAATATTCACGAATATGTATTGGTTCCCCAATCATGATATGTGTGCGCTTTAAGAAGCCATAATGGCCATCATTATATACCGGTATAATTGGTGCATCCGAATGCAGTGCAATCATCACCACGCCCGGCTTATAAGGAAAGGTCGGTTGTCCCTTCACAGGCAATCTTCCCTGTGGAAAAATGGCAATGCATCGGCCCTTATCCAGACTACGGATGGATTCGGACAAAAAGCTAAAATCTGTCGCACTGCGTTCCACACAGATACAACCCATGCAATCCAAAACCCAGCCAAGGATTGGTATATGCGAATACAGCACCTCACCCACTAAAAAACGCAAATCCTGCCAATAGAATGCCAACAAATATGCAGGGAAATCCCAGAAAGCCATATGATTGGACATCAGGATACTTGGCTGTGGTAATCGTCTTCCCTGTACTGCCTTGTTCTCGTAAAAGACCTTGGAGCCAAACATCAGCATCACCGGAAACCATCCGGTCAATTTTCCAAACCAGATGATAAACTTATTCTCTTTGTAATGTTTTTTTGCGCTCATGCACAACTCCAACTCTATAATAATTTATCGATGTATTCGCAAATCGTGCGAACCGTGTAATTATAGTTATCTTCATCCGAATATGCAGTCATTCCAAACTCTGCAGCAATGTCCTGCACAATGGCATAATACTGTAAAGAAGTAGCTCCGAGTTCACTGACAATGTGTGTATCATCCGTGATGTCTTCCTCTGGAATATCCAGATTTTTTGCAATAATGCTACGAACCAGCTTAGCCAGTTCCGGATTAATGGAATTCTCTTCACGGGTGCCCAGATTCTTCAAAAACTCTGCAAATGTTGTCAAACGAATCGTATTCTTTTCCAATCCACGAAGTACATAAGCGCGTCCCACCTTGATTGCAGTTGGGGCTGCCAGTTCATCCTGCGTGAAGTAAAACTTCTGAATGCGTCCAGCCATCGGAAGGGTATCATTCACCGCATAGATTTCATCCACCATTTTCTGAATGCGCGCCAGATTCAAATACTTGCTGACAGAAACAATCATGGACAGAGCTTCCTGGTTTCCTTCATTTGGAAGGCCCAGAACACAAAAATTTGTAGCATCCTTTAAATCAAACAGCTGCTCCAATTCATCCGGATTAATATTCTCTCCGTTTTCGCCAATCACGGCATCGCCCATTCGGCCCTTTACATAGTAATTGCCCGAGGCATCCATTTCCATCACATCGCCAGTCTTAAACCAGTCATCATTTTGGAATTCTTCTCCATTAATCATCAGCTTATAGCAAATGGATTTGCCTCTTACCTCCAGCGTTCCATCTTCAGCAATACGATATTCAATACTGTCAAATGGTTTTCCGACTGCATTTTTATTACGATCCTTTAACTTATTTCTAAGTTCCACAGAGGTGATACCGATTTCACTCATTCCATAGCCATTGTGTAATGGATAACCGATTCCATTCATCAGCTCCAGCGCAGAATCCTTCAGATAGCTTCCACCACTGATACAAAACTGCACGCTTTCTCCAAAAAGCTGGGAGGTAATCTCCTTCATAATCTTCTTAGACCAGGTTACTCCCACATATGGGAACATATTCTGCAGCGTTGAGCAGATTTTCAAGCCCTTTTGGAACTTTTTCTGCTTCTTTTCACCCTGCCGTTCCAGCTCCTTTTTCACCTGCTTTTCAATGGTATGCCAAAGCATTGGAACCGCAAATATATGGGTAACTTCGTGCTTTCTGACGGTCTGTAAAATGGTATCCGGCGCGTAGTCCTTCATGAAGACCAATGTGCGTCCAAAGTATGTGAACCAAAAATATACAGCCACCAAGCCAAACACATGATAAAACGGCAAAAATGCCAGCAATTTCAAGGATCCATGATAATGTCTGGATATTCTCTCATTCTGCTTTAAGATTCCCTCAGCATTCAAAAGCTGATATGTGAATTCCGTTCCGGTATAAAAGCAGACAACTTCCTTAAGTGAGGTTGCCGAGGTAGACAGAGCCACCTCATTTTCAAAGTACTCCATCGGCAGTGCAGGAAGATTCTGACCGGTTAAGGATGCATATTCTACGTAATCCGCAGGCAATTCACCCGCCTTCAGACTGATAATTGTCCGAATGTTCAGACTCTTTACAATTCCTGAGGACAATGCCTTCGGATGACGGCAATTTATCAGATATGGCTTGTTTCCAGAACGCAAAATAGCCCAAAAAACGATAATCCATTCTAAACAGTTTTCCATCTCCAATCCCACAAATTCATGGGTGGAGCCAATGCGCGCATACAAAGCAGCCGCTACGCGTTCAATCTCCGCCTGTGCCTCTGCATAAGTCGTCTTATGAATGCGATAGCCATCATTACTCTCCGCCAGCACGTTATCCTTTAATCGAAACATAATGCCATAAATGGCTGCAAAATCCTGATTGGAATTACGAAGCAATGTGCAATTTTCATCGACCAAATCACGAATCCACTTTTCCATAGCAAATATCCTTTACTGTGCAAATGACTGACCCTCTAAAAAGGCCTTGATTGTACCGTCATACTTCTCCGAGTCGGTAAATCTCAGGTGTGAATGTGCACCATGCTCAAACCAGACGAGGGACTTGTCTGCGCTTGCACAATTATCATAAATCAACTGGCTCTTATCCGGACGTGAGAATACATCCTCCTTGCCATAAATAAAAAGAACTCTCTTCTTTAACTTTTTTACCGTCTTAATCGGTGCAATCTTCCACTGATTGCAGCCAGCAACCCACCACAGACGCAGCATGGTCTCATCCACAACCGGGAAGGTTGGCTTGTGAATATAAATCACATGATTTTTAAAGGTTTCTCTAAAGCTTACAAAGGTTCCGTCGATAACGAGATTCTTCAGCTTCGTTGAGCAGTTTGGATGATTGGCAATCAAAATAGCCTGCTGACCACCCATGCAAATACCATGGATACACCATTCCTCCACGCCAAAGCGTTCCTCCACATAACTCATCCACTTCATGGAATCCCTATGCTCCTTTGCACCAAGGGTATCGTACTTGCCATCAGAGTTCCCTTTCGTTCTTTGATCAATCACCAGGACATTATACCCGGCCTTCTCATAAGGGATTGCAAAGTAGTAGGAATAAATCAGGCACTCTGCGCGGCCCGGCAGGATTAATACGCATTTTTTATGTCCAAAATCATAGTACTCGCCAAAGAGCTTCAGACCATCGTTTTCGATTTCCAGTTCTGTCATACAATCCTTACGTTCTGCAGCCCAGGCCTTTCCGGTTTCCCACATTTTTACCTGTTCCTCATTGGTTGTATCTGAGCAGGTACGGCCCCACTTTTCAGGATTTTCTTTCACAAGCTGGTTGTCCATAACCGCCTTTGAAATCGGCAGTGTGAAGCAGAGCATTACAATTGTTCCAATCACAAATAATGCGCCCACAACAATCAAAACAATCATCCAAGGTTCCATAATTTTCTCCATTTCTTATTCTCCGGGCATAAAAGCCCATAATCCTTGTTATTCTATCAAAATAGGGCTAAGTTTTCAAGATATAGAAATAATAAGAAGAGTTAGGTATTTTAACTTGCGAAAACTCATCTTTTTTGTTACATTTTAATAGCGGTTTTATGGCCATGCGCCAAAGACACGCTTATTATATTTGGATAAGGAGAATATCAAATGAGCAACTATGTAATCATCGTTGACAGTTCCTGCGATTTGAATGCCGAGCTTCGTGCAAAATATGACATCGCAGACTATTTGAGAGGAGTATTGTATTTCCCTGACGGACATGAAGAATTAATTTCTTTGGATTGGGATTCCATGACCCCAGAGGAATATTACAATTCTATGAAGAGCAAGAAGTCTCTTTATAAGACTGCAGCACCTCCAACTGGACATATTACAGAGACTTTTGAAAAATATTTAAGCCAGGGACAGGACATCGTTTGTATGTGTCTTTCCTCCGGTCTTTCCGCAACTTACCATGATGCATCCATGGTAGCAACCGAATTAATGGAGAAGTATCCAGAAAGAAAGATTGTTTGTATCGATTCCCTTCGTTACTCTACCGCTTTGGCTCTTTTGGATGTTGAAGTTGCAAAGAAACGTTTGGAAGGTGCAACCTTGGAAGAGGTTGTTGCCTATGCAGAAGCTGAAAAGACCAAGATTCACCAGATGGGTTCCATGAATGATTTGTTCTTCTTACAGAAGGTTGGTCGTATCAGCGGTTCCAAAGCATTCTTTGGTAACTTAATCGGCCTGAATGTTATGGCAGATTTCAATGAAAAGGGTATTTCCGAAGTAATTGGTAAGGTTAAGGGTAAGAAGGATGCCTTCAATGTTATCGTTGAATACGCAAAGGAAATTGCTGTTGAGCCAGAAAAGCAGACCATGTTCATCGCACACTCCAATCGTAAGGCAGATGCAGAAGTATTAGAGGCACTTGCCAAAGAAGTTCTTAAGCCAGCTGAACTCATCGTAGCTGATATCGGTATGTCCTGCGGCGCTTCCATCGGCCCTGGCCTTTGTGCCCTTTACTTCAAGGGTGAGCCAATCTCTGCAGGCAATGCACATGAGCGCGAAGTTGCAGACAAGGTTTGCGCTGATTTAAAGAAAAAGTAAACGAGGTTTTCATAGATGTCTACTTATGAAATCATCACAGATTCAACGTGTGATTTAACACAGGAATTATTAGATCAAAATCATATCCTCTATGCACCGATGCATTATTGCATCGGTGAGGAGGAATTTGCCGCTTCCGCAAACTGGCAGTCTCATTCTGCAAAGGAATATTATGATATGCTGCGAAACGGTATCAGAATTACTACGACGCAGGTGCCAAAAAGCACTTATGAATCATTATTTGAAGCAGCATTTAAGGCAGAAAAGGATGTTCTTTACATCGCCTGCTCTTCTGCATTAAGTGGTTCTGTTCATACTGCGGTGCAGGTTGCTAAAGAGCTGGAAGAAAAATATCCGGACCGTAAAGCTGTTTGCATTGATTCTTTAATCAGTTCTCTCGGCGAAGGCTATTTGACTCTGGTTGCGGCAAATAATCGCGACAATGGTATGTCCCTTACGGACAATGCTTCTGCCATCGAAGGCATGAAGCTCACCGTAAATCAGGTGGCTACTGTAGAAACTCTGGAATATCTAAAGCGTGCCGGCCGCGTGACCGCTACCAGCGCCTTCTTTGGAAATTTCATGGGTATTAAGCCGATTCTGATTTCCGACCGAAAGGGCCAGAATCTTGCTGTTAAGAAGGTTAAGGGCTCCGCTGCCGCTTACCGTGAAATGGCAAGATATCTCTCCGAACATGTAATTAATCCTGAAGATCAGACATTATACATCTCCCACGCAGATTCTTTGGAATCTGCAGAAGCTGTAAAGAAGGAAATTCTTGCAGTTGCACCATTTAAGAATGTTTTCATTCATTACATCGCACCGATTGTTGGTGCATCCGTAGGTCCTGGAACCATCATTGCGTTCTACCTCGGTAAAGAAGTTATGGAAGAAGGAGCAACCAAGTAATGTCTGATCGTTTTCAAGGACAACCATTAGCAGGTGATGCCTTATATGCAATGCTGACCAATGGTTATCGCAATTTGTTAAGAAATATGACCATCATTGATGAGTTAAACGTTTTCCCTGTTCCGGACGGTGATACTGGAAAAAATATGTCCCGTACCCTCTCCGGCGGTGTAGAAGGTGTTGATGCATCTGAAAAGGATGCAGGCGTGATGATGAAGAAGTTTACACGCGGAACCTTAATGACTGCGCGCGGAAATTCCGGTGTCATCTCTTCCCAGATTTATCGTGGTCTGGGCGAAACCGCAAAGGGAAAAGCAACCATCTCCATTGCAGATTTTATGGAAATGATGAATGGTGGCGTTAAACGCTCTTATGCCTCTGTACCAAATGCCGTAGAAGGCACCATTCTCACTGTTATGCGTGAAGGTACCGAATGGTCCACCGCCCGTCAGAACGAAATGACGGATTGGGAATCCTGCTTACAGATTATCATAGAGGAAATGCAAAAATCCCTTCGCCACACCCCCGAATACCTTCCTGTATTAAAGGATGCCGGTGTCGTGGATAGTGGTGGCGCAGGTCTGGTATGTGTTTTTGAAGGTATGCTGATGTATGTGCAGGGACAGGAACTTTCTGATGAAGAAGAAGTATCCTACCACATGGAGGATTTCCATATTGAGAAAGAGGCTGTTGCCGAAGAACATAGACACTATGTAACCATCGCCGTTGTAAACGGAGAAGGTTTAAAAGAATATTTCTTAAATGGTGGTATCGATTATGTTATCGACGGCGGACAGACCAGCAATCCATCCACCGGTGATTTTATTCAGGCCTTTGAGCGATTCGATGCTGACTATATCATCGTACTTCCTAGCAATTCCAATATCATTATGACCGCTGAGCAGGCGGCACAAATGTACAAGAAAGCTGATGTACGTGTAGTTCATACAAAGTCAATTGCTGAGAGTTTTTCTTCCATGTCCTTAATCGATTTGGACATTCCGGAAATTGAAGATTTGCTTTATGAAATGACCTATTATCTTCCAAACGTAACTACCGGTTATGTAACAACAGCAACCAGAGATACGATGATGAATGGCGTAGAGGTCAAAGAGGGACATTATATCGGTTTAACATTAGATGCAATCCTATCTGATTCTGAGGACAAATTCGAAGCAGCCATCAAAATGCTGCATGCGATTCCTCAGCTCAGCGAAAAGCAGGTCATTACCGTGTTCTATGGTAAAGACGTAACCGACGAGGAAGCTGAGCAGTTACAGGATATGATTTATGCCATCGATCCAATGTTAGATGTCGGTATGGTCAATGGAGGACAGGATGTATATTCCTTCATTATGGCAATTGAATGAATGTAACACGGTTTGAGCCCGTATAAAAGCGAGCGTGAATTTTCACGTTCGCTTTTTTTGTGCTCTTTCCCTCGCATCTTCATAGCGGATATGTACAACGAATGGTTTTCGTTGTATGATACAAAAAGAAATCAAATTTCCAAGGAGCCTTCTATGAAAATTATTATTGATACCTATGGTGCTGACGCCGGAACCGCCCCTATCATTCAAGGTGCAATTGAGGCATTGCATAGTCTTCCTGAGCTTACTGTTACGCTAATCGGGAATCAGGAAGATATCATGGCGCAAATTACCGAAGCAGCGCTTACCACCGATGATGGACTAACCGCTGCACCAATTTTAGACCGCATAGAAATCATACATACCACCGATTTCATTACCAATCATGAAGCTCCTACTGCCATCTTCACCGGAAGGGATAACTCTTCAAATGCGCTTTCCCTTAAATTATTAAAAGAGGACAAAAACGCAATCGGCTTACTGACCGCTGGAAGCACTGGTGCGACCTTGGTCGGCTCCATCTTCCGTTTGGGGTTGCACAAGGGCTTAAAGTCCCCTGCCCTGTCCGCACTTCTTCCACAGGTTACCGGAAACTATGCCTGCCTGACAGACTGTGGCGCAAATATCGATTGTACTGCGAAGGACCTCCTAAATTTCGCAACACTCTCCAGTGACTACATGAAACAGCTCTATAAAATTGAGGCGCCACGCGTGGCTCTTTTGAATGTCGGCAAGGAAGACGGCAAGGGCAATCCTTTGGCGCTTGAGGTCACTGCTTTATTAAAAGAATCCGGTCTCAATTTTGTTGGAAATATTGAAGGCTGCGACATTTCCTTAAATAAGGCTGATGTCATCGTAACGGATGGCTTCACCGGAAACATTGTATTAAAGGAAGTGGAGGCGACTGGAAAAATTGCTATGCGGATTTTGGAGAACACGGCTAAGGAATCCTGCATGACAGAGGACGCAACTGTTAAATCTGCACTCGCCGAGATGTATACCATGTTCGAAATGAACACGCGTGGCGGAGCCACATTTTTAGGTACGAATAAGCCAATCATCAAGATGCATGGAGTCGCTACCAAAGAGACTGTGGTTGCATGCGCAAAGCAGCTATTGCAGTTGCATATGTAAATGCAATCTTTCAAAAACAGTGGTTGACACATATTATTTAATGTAGTAAATTAGCACTAGCAAAAAAAGTTCATATATTTATCCTGCTTATTCAGAGTGATGGAGATACATAGGATCTGTGAAGTCACGGCAACCCCTTTTGGAAGGTGCCCACCTGAGCGAGTAATCGAACAATAAGTGGATTAGATTAATTGATTAACCTTGTCCATGCAGTTGTGTATGGACATTTTTTATGCAAATAATTCGAGTCGTGCCAATGCACAGGAAAGGAAAATATGGAAAAATATTTATTTACTTCCGAGTCCGTGACCGAAGGTCATCCGGACAAAATCTGCGATCAGATTTCTGACGCAGTCTTAGATGCAATGTTTGAACAGGACCCTTATTCCAGAGTCGCTTGTGAGACACTCACCAATACCGGTTTCGTAATGGTAATGGGCGAGATTACAACCAAAGCTAATGTGGATATTTCCTCCATTGTTCGCAAAACTGTAGTAGAAATCGGCTATGACAGTTCTGAAAAGGGATTTGATGGAAATACCTGTGCCGTAATGATTGCCCTGGATAAGCAGTCACCGGATATTGCACAGGGTGTGGATTCCTCCATTGAAAACCGCGAAGGCGATGAGGCATATATCGATGCCATCGGTGCTGGTGATCAGGGTATTATGTTCGGCTATGCAACCAATGAAACCGAAGAATACATGCCTTACTCTGCTGCACTTTCCCAGAAGCTCTCTATGCAGTTAACCAAAGTGCGTAAGGACGGAACACTCTCCTACCTTCGTCCGGATGGAAAGACACAGGTTACAGTAGAATATGATGAGAACAACAAGCCAATTCGTCTGGATGCTATTGTCGTTTCCAGCCAGCATGCGCCGGAGGTTTCACAGGAGCAGATTCATGCAGACATTCGTAAGTATGTTATTGATGCCATCGTGGATCCATCCATGATTGACGATGACACCAAGATTTACATTAATCCTACCGGTCGTTTCGTTATTGGCGGACCAAATGGTGACTCTGGCTTAACCGGCCGTAAGATTATCGTTGATACCTATGG
>JAZUHV010000190.1:0-4823 GCA_045641925.1 Butyrivibrio sp. | reverse complement strand
ACTTTTCCAGCAGCAAAGTATTCAAAACGCAAACAATGACCACAACAGCTGTAACAACAGCTGCCATGATCATTGTCAATTTCATTTTTATAGAATGTCTAAATTTCATGAATTATTCGCCCAGATATGCCTTCTTAACGGTATCATCATTCATCAAATCCTGTGCATTTCCGGAAAGAGCAATCCTGCCGGTCTCTAACACATATGCACGATTCGCAATGGACAATGCCTTCTTTGCATTCTGCTCAACCAGAAGTACGGTTGTGCCTGCCGCATTAATCGATTTAATGATATCAAAGATTTCGGATACCAGAATCGGAGAAAGACCCATGGATGGTTCATCCAAAAGAATAATCTTTGGTCTGGCCATCAGTGCACGTCCCATTGCAAGCATCTGCTGCTCACCACCGGACAAGGTTCCTGCCAGCTGGTTGCGACGTTCCTTCAAACGTGGGAAACGTGTATAAACCACTTCCTCCAAATCCTTTTTTATTTCATCATCTTTTCTGGTATACGCACCAAGCATCAAATTGTCATAAACAGACATTTGCGCAAACACACGGCGTCCTTCCGGAACCTGTGATACACCTGTCGTAACAATCTTATGTGCTGGAATCTTCGTGATATCCGTTCCATTATATAAGATACTACCATTTGTAGGATGTAACAAGCCCGAAATCGTCTGGAGGGTTGTGGTCTTACCTGCACCATTCGCACCAATGAGTGCGATAATTTCGCCTTCATTAACGTCAAAGGAGATTCCCTTTAAGGCCTGAATCATGCCGTATTTTACTTCTAAGTCCCTAATTTCCAATAAAGCCATGATTTTCCTCCTTAATCTCCCAAGTATGCCTTAATAACCTCAGGGTTGTTCAATACCTCTGAGGTATTGCCCTGGCATAATACACTACCAAAGCTTAAAACCGTCAAACGCTCACAAACGGTTGATACCAGTTTCATATCATGTTCAATCAAAAGAATGGTCATATTAAAATGATCTCGAATAAAGCGAATGGTCTCCACAAGTTCCATTGTTTCATTTGGATTCATACCTGCTGCAGGCTCATCCAGCAATAAAAGTTTTGGATTGGTTGCAAGTGCTCTTGCAATCTCCAGCTTTCTCTGCTTTCCATATGGAAGGTTATCGGCCAAAGTATTTGCCTCACCATCCAAATCAAAAACCTTTAACAGTTCCATTGCGCGATCATTCATTGCCTTTTCCTGCTTAAAATAGATTGGCAATCTTAAAATTCCGGCAATGGTTGGATATGGATAAATATTATGCAAACCAATCTTTACATTTTCAAGAACAGTCTGTTTGCCGAATAAACGAATATTCTGAAAGGTACGAGCGATACCGGCTTTATTAATATCTACCACTGTTTTACCAGTGATATTTTCTCCATCCAGCACAACAACACCCTGATTCGGCTTATACACACCCGTTAAAAGGTTAAAAACCGTGGTCTTTCCTGCACCATTCGGGCCAATCAAACCATAAAGCTCGCCCTTTTCAATTTCCACACTAAAATTATCTACCGCACGCAAACCACCGAAGGAGATTCCTAAATTCTTAACTGCTAACATTGTAGACATATTATTTAGCCCCCTTCCTGATAATCAAATTTAAAAAGAAGTTTTTCACCGGAGTTCCGATTTTCTCCATAAATATCTTCACCAGTTTTTTACGCACCTCAATCATCTTAGGATTCCAGGTGAAAATCATTACCACCACTAAGATCACTGCGTAGATAACCATACGGAAATCGCCCAGGAAACGAATCTTCTCCGGAAGGATGGTCAATACAATCGCTGCAATGACGGAGCCAGGGATATTGCCCATACCGCCAAGAACAACCATAACGAGGATGTTTATGGAGAAGTTAAAGTCAAACTTAGAGCTCTGTAAGGTTCCAAGATAATGTGCATATAACACGCCTGCTACACCCGCAATCGCTGCAGAAATGACGAAGGTCATCAATCTGTACTTAGATACCTTAATACCTACTGTCTCGGTTGCAATTTTATTATCACGTACGGACTTGATTGCACGACCGGTTCTGGAATCAGAAAGATTCATGGCAATCAATACTGTGATAACAACCAGAACAGCACCAATGGTAAAGGTCGAAAGTGGTTTAACAGCCATACCAATTGCGCCCTTACAAATCATGCCCTCTCCACTCCAGGAGCTTGGGGTAGAATCGGTTACTGCCATATGGAAGCCAGCAGAATCCAGGGCAACGTAAGTCGTACCTAAGATATTCTTAATAACCTCACCAAATGCTAACGTAACAATAGCTAAATAATCGCCACGAAGTCTCAGCACTGAAGTTCCGATTAACATACCAAAGATTGCTGCGATACAAGCACCAGCAACCATACCAACGACCAGACGGAGAATTCCGTTTGGAATGGATGTTGCAGTCAAATTGGTAACCAAACCACCGGCAAATGCGCCGACATATAAGAATCCAGCGTGACCAAGACTCAGCTCGCCCAAAAAGCCAACTACCAGGTTCAGGGAAACTGCCATCATAATGTATACACAGATTGGAACCAGATAGCCCTGCGTCGCATTGGAAATAGCGCCAACATTAATCAAAACGGTGAACAATACATAAGCTAAAACAATTGCACCTACCGTAATCAGTGTAGTCAGTGTAGATTTTTTTATTGTAATCTTCTTCATAGCTGCCACCTACACTTTCTCACGAATCTTCTTGCCGAACAAACCAGTTGGCTTAAAGATTAAGAATGCAATCAATACTACGAATACAATGGCATTTGCCAATGTTGTTGAAATATATCTCTTAGCAAAGTTTTCAATCACGCCCAAAAGAATACCACCGACAAATGCACCCGGAATTGATCCGATACCACCAAATACAGCGGCTACGAATGCCTTAATACCTGGCAAAGATCCTGCTGTCGGATATAAGGAAGGCATGGCAGTAAACATACAAATACTTGCAATTGCTGCTAAAGCAGAACCAATTGCGAAAGTAATGGAAATCGTACGGTTCACATTGATACCCTGCAGTCTGGCTGCGTCCTTATCCTCTGAAACCGCCAGCATTGCATGTCCAATCTTGGTATACTTCATCATCAGTACCAGTCCAACTACAATTACAATACAAATTGCAATTGTAAAGATTGTTGAGCCTTTAATAGATAACTCTCCGATGGTAATGGTATCGAAAAGGGTAATGGATGAAAAGCTCTTTGGATTGGAGCTGAAAATGAGCTGAATGATATTCTGTAAAAAGAAGCTCACACCAATTGCAGTAATCAGTACTGCTAAGGAGTTTGCACCTCTTAACGGCTTATAAGCAATTGCTTCGATGGCAACGCCTAAGGCACAACAAAATACCATAGCAATCACTAGCGCCAGCCAGCAGTTTAATCCTAATGAAACACTTAATTCAAAAAGGACGTAACCACCAACCATGATGACATCGCCATGCGCAAAGTTTAACATCTTTGCAATACCATAAACCATGGTATAGCCAAGTGCCATAATTGCGTAAATACTTCCTAAATTAATTCCGTCAATCAACGTTGATAGAAAACTCATAATGAATCCCTTCTTAACAAGAATAGACAGAGAGGTCTTGGACCTCCCTGCCCGTTATCTTTTGTTTAAAAATCTCGCATCAAATTATTCTGCAGATACGTATGCGCCATCCTTGATGATGATTGCCTTAGGAGCCTTGTTAACCTCACCGGTAGCTGCCCAAGTCATACCAAGACCAGTCAGACCATCTACGCTAACCTCAGTCATAGCTGCCTTCATAGCGTTGCAGATATCAGATACAGAAGCGTCTGGCTTTAAATTAGCCTTTTCGATTGCTGCCTTGATGATGTAAATAGCATCATAACCATCGGCTGCGAACTGAGTAGGGGTGCTCTTATAAGCCTCTTCATACTTAGCAACAAAGCTCTTGGTCATATCATCGGTAGCGTCGGCTGCGAATGGGGTTAATAAGTAAGCATTTTCAGCAAGGGACTTATCAAAACCTTCGATATCCAAAATACCATCCATACCATCTACACCGAAGAACTTTGCATCATAGCCTTCAGCCTTAGCTTCAGCAAGAACCAATGCAGCTTCATTGTAGTAGAATGGAAGGAATACTAATTCTGCACCAGCATCCTTACAAGCCTTAACCTGTGCAGAGAACTCACTCTTGGAATCTGAAGTGAAGGTCTGTACAGTAACAATTTCGAAGTCAGCACCATCAGCGGCCTTCTTAAAGGACTCATAAATACCAGTTGAATATGCATCTGAAGAATCATAAATAACTGCAACCTTAGAAGCTAACTTCTTATCAGAAATATACTGAGCAGAAGCTGAACCCTGGTTAGGATCGGTAAAGCATACCTGGAATACATTATCGCCCTTTACAACATCTGCATTAGATGCGGAAGGAGTGATTTGAAACATGTTATCTACTGCAGTCTTCTCTACTACTGCTAAACAAGGAGCGGTAGTAACGGTTCCCATAAGCACCTGCATACCCCAGTCCTTTAAGGAGTTGTATGCATTTACAGAAGTCTCTGCATTGTGTGTATCATCTTCGAACTTAAATTCAATCTGGCATCCATTGATACCGCCGGCTGCGTTAATCTCCTTAACTGCGATTTCAGCACCGTTCTTTACGGATTCACCGTACTGAGCTGCACCGCCGGTTGTCGGTCCGATACCGCCGATGTACCATACATCCTTTGGCTTAGAACCAGCACCAGTGTTAGAACATGCTGCGAATGCTCCAACTGCCATAGTAGCTGCTAAAGCTACTGCTAAAAATCTCTTCATTTTC
>JAZUHV010000189.1:0-1915 GCA_045641925.1 Butyrivibrio sp. | reverse complement strand
TGACGGCTTCGGTGGCAATACTTGAAGACGACCAGCTGGTGGCCGAATACAATGTTACATATAAGAAGACACATTCGCAGACACTCCTTCCTATGCTGGATGAGCTTAAGAAGATGATTGATTTGGACCTTGCGACAGTAGATGCTATCGCAATAGCTAAAGGTCCGGGCTCTTTCACTGGATTGAGAATCGGCTCTGCAACAGCCAAAGGACTGTCACAGGCATTGGATAAGCCCATAGTGGAGATAGGAACTTTAGAGGGTATGGCCTGCAATTTATATGGTTCCTCAGACATCATTTGTCCCATAATGGACGCCAGACGGCAGCAGGTTTATACAGGGGTGTTTATGTATGAAAGCATCTTATGCGACAATGCAGTTGCGTCAGGCAGTGCTAAATTATGCGACAATGCAGTTGCGTCAGACAGTGCTGAATTATGTGGCGATGCAGTTGCGGAAGGCAGTGCTAAGTACAGTGAGTATAGGTTGAAAACGCTTCTTCCGGATAGCGCTATGAGTATAGAAGAACTTATAACGAAAGTAAGTGAAATAGCCGATGAACAGAATAGGAATATCGTCTTTTTGGGAGACGGGGTTCCGGTGTTTAAAGAGGCTATTTTGGAAGCCTTAAAAGATAGATGTAGCTTTGCACCTGCACATATGAATCGCCAGCGTGCAGCGGCCTTTGGATACCTCGCATTGGAAAGATTTGCAGCCGGCGAGGTGGTGAGCTGTTATGAACATGCTCCGGAGTATTTGAGATTGTCCCAGGCGGAGAGAGAAAGAAATGAAGGAATCCGAAACAAGGGATCAAATTACTAATAAAGATATTTCAATCGCGATTCGCCCTATGGAAGAAGTGGATTGCAGTGTTACAATTCGTCCTATGGAAGAGGTGGATTTTGGTGTTGCGGTTCGCCCTATGGAAGAAGTGGATTGTAGTGTTACAATTCGCTCTATGGAAGCAAAAGATGTGGTTGAAGCTTCGAAGATAGAGGCGGAGGTTTTTTCAATGCCGTGGAAGGCAGAGGACTTCCTGGAAATGGTTGAGGCTCCGTATGCATATTATTTCGTGGCCTGCGTAAGTTACGCACCATTGAAAGCGAGCGGTGAGGCATCAGAGATGGCCGTCGATGCATCAGATGTGGACGGCGAGGTATCAGATGTGGCCGTCGATGCATCAGAGGTGGGCAGCGAGATATCAGAGAAGTCCGGTGAGGCGGAAAGAATCGTGGGCATAATAGGCTTGCGTGACATCGCCGGTGAAGCTGAAATAACAAATGTAGCCGTAAAAGGTGAATATAGAGGCCTTGGAATAGGTCGGAAATTGCTTGAAAAGGCACTTGACCAATGCAGTCAACTAAAAATCAATGATGTGACTTTAGAAGTCAGAGCCTCCAATCAGGTGGCTATTAACCTATATGAGAGCGTTGGCTTTAAGGGGGAAGGTTATAGACCAAATTTCTATGAACACCCCACCGAAGATGCCCTAATCATGTGGAAAAGATGACTTTTTAGCCCATTTTTGGTGGATATGACGGATAAGTTGGTGGATAAGTCAGGCATGTCAGAAAGAAATGACATATGTGTCATGTGAGATTCCGGCAGGGAATCTTGGTGTGAGGAACCTGGTAAGGGGAACCTGGTAAGGGGTGCACTGGCTTGGAAGCAAAAGGCGTGTTGGCGATAAGCTGCTTGGTATGAAGTGCGCCGACGTATTGGCAAAAGGCGTGTTGGCTTGGAAGCAAAAGGCGTGTTGGCAATAAGTTGTCTTGGTATGAAGGATATTGGCTTGGGTATATAGCTATTGACAGTCAGAAACGTACCCAAGAAATTGTATATTTTTCCGCTGGTAAGCAAACACATGCCCAAAATTGGGCATGTGAGAATATAAAAAGGGATTTGTACCCACAAAC